>NZ_JBHFNP010000358.1:0-4796 GCF_041929235.1 Microseira sp. BLCC-F43 | reverse complement strand
ATAAGGTCGATAATCTGGCTCATCTACACAAGTCGTGTCACAAACACGTACACACAGGCAACTGTACTGCAAGGCAAAAGGCAATAGCCGGATGATGGGAAACTGTCAAGTCCGGTTCTAAGGGGAGGAGGACACGGCGACGTGTGCCTCCTTACCCGACCAAAGCCTGAAGCGGGGATGAAAGGTGGCTCTACTGGAAGCCTAATCTGGTATCCACCGAGCAAGGTATTCATGAGTAAAGTCTCGACTTGAAGATGCGATTGAATCGTCGTCAGTCTAACCCAGCTAAATAAAGCTGAACCGCAAGGAAAGCAGGATTTAAGGCAGCGCCTGAAAACTGATTAAGCTGGAGCCAAAAGGCAAAGGATAGGGAGTTGGCAAGTCAAACATTGACCAATTAGCACTTCCCATAAACCCGGCGAATAGCATCACTCTAAAAATACACAGAATGGTCATTCGGAACGAAGTAACCTCTCGTTTGCTCTCCTGGAGGTCGAATACCAGGAGCAGGTGCTAACCGTATGCAATGAGATGGAAAGATAGAGTCAGAAGCGAAAGCTCTGGGTAACACTAGAGATATGCAGACAGACTCACGATGAAAAGGAAGATAAAGTCTCAAGTAACGAGTAGATATGTCTAAAACGAGTTTAAAGACTACGGTGGAATGGAACCAAGTGAACTGGCGCAAGCTGGAACGCAAAGTTTATAAGCTCCAAAAGAGAATCTACCCTTGCCTCTCAACGTGGCGATGTTAAAACAGTTCGCAGACTCCAGAAGACGTTGATGAAGTCTTGGTCAGCAAGAGCTGTCTTCGGTTCGTAGGGTAACTCAAGATAATCAAGGGAAGAAAACGGCTGGTGTGGATGGGATAAAAAGCCTGACCCCAAAGCAACGTTTGAACCTAACTATAAACCTAAAACCTGGGTCAAAGGTCAGCCCAACCAGGCGAGTATGGATTCCAAAGCCTGGAACGGAAGAACAGCGACCTTTAGGTATACCTACAATGAAAGACCGAGCCTTGCAAGCGTTAGTCAAAATGGCGTTAGAGCCAGAATGGGAAGCGCGATTTGAACCTAACTCATACGGGTTGGGACCTGGACGCTCATGTCAAGATGCGATTGAAGCAATCTTCAATGCGATTAGGCAGAAGCCAAAATATGTGCTGGATGCTGACATTGCAAAATGTTTCGACCGTATTGACCATGAAGCACTGCTCAGAAAATTAAATACATTCCCCACCATTCGCCGACAAATCCGGGCATGGTTGAAGTCAGGAGTGATGGATAACATGCAGTACTTCGATACATCTGAGGGTGTGCCGCAAGGTGGAGTGATTTCCCCGTTACTTGCCAATATCGCTCTCCACGGGATGGAAAATCGGATAAAGCAAATGGCTAGAGAGTTACCAGGAGAAAAGAAGAAGAACTGCCACGCCTTAAGCCTAATCCGATACGCCGATGACTTCGTGATTCTCCATGAAGACATAACCGTTGTCCAAAGATGCCAAGAGATAATCTCGGAATGGTTACTAGACATGGGTTTGGAATTGAAACCAAGCAAAACAAGAATAGCTCACACCCTAGAACAGTATGAGCTAACAGAACCAGGATTTGAATTTCTAGGTTTTTATATCCGACAACTTCGGATGGGTAAATACTCATCAGGGAAGAAAAGTAACGGAGAACTACTTGGCTTCAAAACTTTCATCACTCCCAGCAAAGAAAAGCAAAAGATACATTATGCTGAAATCGCAAGAGTTATTGATGCCCATAAGACAGCACCGCAAGTGGCGCTAATTAGTCGATTGAACCCAGTAATTCGGGGCTGGGCAAACTACTACGCGACTGTGGTAAGTAAGGAGGCTTACTCAGATATAGATAACCTGATGTATCAAAAGCTTAAAGCTTGGGCAAAACGCCGTCACCCCGCAAAAAATGGGAAATGGATATCAAACAAATACTGGCAATCCATTAGCGGTAAAAACTGGGTATTCGCAACCAAGCAAGGAAAGAACTTCCTTCGGTTACTGCTTCATGGTGATACTCCAATCATCCGCCATGAAATGGTTAAAGGCGAATCGTCACCATACAACGGGAACTTGGTTTACTGGAGTAAAAGAATGGGTAAACACCCAGAAATGCCTCAAAGAGTTGCAAGGCTACTAAAGGCACAAAAGGGTAAATGCGCCCACTGCGGACTACACTTCCGAGAGGAAGATGTGATGGAAATAGACCACAGAATTCCAAAATCGAAAGGTGGAAAGGATTCCAAAGACAACTGGCAACTCCTTCACAGACATTGCCACGACACAAAGACAGCCAGCGATGGTAGTCTCGGCAACAAATCCGACTGTAATAGTGTCGAGCCTAAGCCTCCCAAAAGATTAGAAATGATTAATGGGAAATGGGTAATGAGGTATGCATGACAAGCACCAAATCATTGAGGAGCGGAATGAAGGGAAACTTTCACGTTCCGTTCTGAAGACCAGCGAGGCTGGCGACAACCCCGCTGAGTTTAATACGACCGTAGCGAGGGTCAGACTTTGGCAAAAACCTCAGTCTCCCCTGTCCGCATAACGAGAGCGGCTTTAGCCCTGAGAGTGTCAATACGATCAAGGCGGTTAAACAATGAGAATCAGGGATGAGAGAGTCAGCGATACATCGTCAGCACAGAGATAGTTGAAGCTACTGGCTGGGTGATAAACTCTAAGGGCTATCGTTGTACTTAGCGCAAAGGTGTCCAGTGCGACACCTTACAGACCGCAACTGAGCATAGCTGCTTGTACCGTGCCAGAAAAATAAAAAATTAAAAATTTAAACATGAAGCAAACCCCTCGTTTATTTTTTCATTTTGCTTTTTTAATTAGCATCTGCGTGAGTGCCGCTCCTCTCGCAGCTCAAACCTTTGCTCAATCTCAAGTCCCCTCAGACCTCCCCAGAAACCAGCAGCCACTTCCTAGCCCGATCGTTCCACGTCCTCAACCTTTACCAACGCCACAACCGCCGACGCCTGCCCCCCTCCCCCCACCCTCTGAACTGCTGCAACCAACACGTCCAACACCAACAACCCCCCTGGAGGAACGTCCCAGCAACGTTCCTGGGACGTTCACCGTTGAGCGGTTTGAGTTTGAAGGAAATACAGCCTTCAGCGATGAACAGTTAGCTGAAGTGACCAAGCAGTTCACCGGACGTGCCCTGACGTTTGCCGAACTGCTGCAAGCTCGTTCTGCGGTTACCGATTTATATGTCAGAAATGGCTATATCACATCTGGCGCTTTTATTCCACCCCAAACTCTAACTGGCGGCGCGATCAAAATTCAGGTGGTTGAAGGCAGGGTAGAAGAAATTCAGGTGACGGGAACAGGGCGTTTGAACCGGAACTACGTGCGATCGCGCATCGCCTTGGGCAGCAAAACCCCCTTGAACGTCAACCGCCTGCTCGAAGCACTACAACTGCTGCAACTCAACCCCTTAATCGCCAACTTGAGCGCCGAACTCTCAGCCGGGTCGCGTCCCGGACTAAGCGTAATTGCAGTCCGCGTCACACCCGCCGATACCTTCGACGCCCAAATTACCCTTGATAATGGTCGCTCTCCCAGTGTCGGCAGCTTCCGCCGAGGCGTCCAGCTAACCGAAGCCAACTTACTGGGACAGGGAGATAGCATCAGCGTTTCCTACACCAACACCGATGGCAGCAACGAGGTGGATGTCAGCTACACCTTTCCGGTGAATGCCCGTAATGGTACTCTCCGCTTCAGCTACGGTTTCACCAAAAGTCACATCATCGAGCCACCTTTTGATGCGGTGGATATCGAAGCGAGTTCTGTTGACTATGACCTGACCTTCCGCCAGCCGATTATTCAAAGCCCCACCCAAGAACTGGCTCTCGGCTTGAGTGCTGTGCGGCGAGAAAGCGAAACTTCCCTATTAAATACACCCTTCCCGCTCTCTCCAGGTGCAGATGACAAAGGACGCACCCGCATTACCGCCCTCAGGTTTTTCCAAGAATGGACGCAGCGGGGAAGCCGACAAGTCTTTGCTGCCCGGTCCCAGTTCAATGTGGGACTAGGTTTGTTTGATGCTACCACCAACAACGACCCCCCCGATAGCCGCTTTTTAGCATGGCGGGGTCAAGCACAGTATCTGCAACTGCTGGGTTCAGCAACTCGCGAACCCAACAGTTTGCCGTTGCTATTGCTGCGTGCGGATGTGCAGTTGGCAGACCGATCTCTTTTAGCGTTAGAGCAGTTTGGTTTGGGCGGCTTTGAAAGCGTGCGGGGTTACCGCCAAGACGCTTTACTGACTGATAATGGCGCTTTAGCTTCTGCCGAAGTGAGGTTTCCTATTTACCGACTCCGCAGCGTTGAAGGTGTTTTGCAGGTTATCCCATTTGTTGATCTGGGCAGAGCTTGGAACAGCTCTGGAAAACAAAATCCAGACCCCAGCACCCTAGCCTCTGTTGGACTGGGCGTACAGTGGCAGCAAAGCGATCGCCTGCGAGCCCGCGTAGACTATGGTATTCCATTAATTAATGTTGAATCCGGCGACAGAACATTGCAAGAACGGGGTTTATATTTTTTCCTACAGTACAACTTCTTCTGATCGAGGTATAAACACCAAAAAGCTCTCTTCGATCGCAAACAGAAGAGAGCTTTGTGGTTGAGTATAGAACCTGGCACCGCGCTATTTTTCCAGACAGTCACCCGCCTAGTATCTTCGCCGCTGCGGCGTTTCACCTCCGAGTTCGGGATGGTTCGGTGTGGAGCCACCGCGCTCACAGCACCAGGAAAACTTTTT
>NZ_JBHFNP010000357.1:0-15630 GCF_041929235.1 Microseira sp. BLCC-F43 | reverse complement strand
CTAAGTTAAGTCTGGCTAAGGCTTCCCGTTCACTGGGTTGAGCAATCAACTCAATTCCTAAATTTAAATGCCCGACAATATCAAACAGCTTTTCCTCTTTTTCTATCTCTGATAAGTTTTGTTGGAGTAGTTTTCCGATTTTGAGATGAGTCGCCTGTTTTTGGTCTTCAGGAATTAATGAATAAGCGGCTTGTTGGACACGATCGTGCAAAAATCGATAAGTCGGATTAGCGGAAGCCTTAAAGACTTCATTACTATCAGATTGGGTAAAGAACTTATAGATTTCGGTAGTAGGAATCACCAAACCTTCTTGCAATGCTTTCCATAAAGCTGTAGCCGTACTTTCCTGCGATCTCTCGCTGATAATTCCTAATGTATTCAAATCAAACTGCGCCCCAATACAAGCCGCTAGTTTAAGAATATCCTGAGTTTCTGTTGGCAATTTCTGTAATTGCACCGTCATGAATTCAACGACATCATCAGTAATTGCTAAGGCGTTGACTTGGGCAATATCGCATTCCCACCCCCCTTGACTTCCCCTCTTAGTAAAGGGGGACTGAGGGGGGATAAACTTAATTAACTTATCATCATGTAATGCTTTGAGAAACTGAGTCGCAAAGAAAGGATTACCTTGAGTTTTTTGATAGACTAATTTTGTCAAAGGTTGGGCAAGCGATGATTCACAATTCAGCGGATCTGCCACTAACCGATTCAGATCGGTTTCGCTTAACGGTGGTAAAGTAATTTTATTAACCGTTGCTCCAGTTTTGACAATTTCATCCACTGTTAAAATGAATGGATGTACTGGTGATACTTCATTATCTCGATAAGCGCCTAATATTAATAGATGTTCTGGATCTTGCATCAATAATTTTAGCAAAGAAAGCGATGCGGAATCTGCCCATTGCAAGTCATCTAAAAACATCACTAAGGGATGTTCTTTTCTGGTGAAGACTTGGACAAATTTATGCAATAGTAAATTAAAGCGATTTTGGGCTGCTGTTCCTGATAATTCTGTGGCTGGTGGCTGTTTACCGATGATTTTTTCTAATTCAGGAATCACGTCAATTAAAACTTGTCCGTTGTCTCCTACTGCTGCGAGAATATTGGTTGTCCAGATTGGCAATTGCTCATCTGATTCTGATAGTAATTGCCCGATTAAGTCGCGGAATGCTTGCACAAAAGCACTAAAGGGAATATTACGTTGAAATTGGTCATATTTGCCTTTGATAAAATAACCCCTTTGTCTGACAATCGGTTTATGAACTTCATTCACGACTGCGGTTTTCCCAATTCCAGAAAATCCAGCAACTAGCATCATTTCTGTCCGTCCTTTAGTCAGGGGGGACAGGGGGGGATCGCTAACTCTATCAAACGCAGCTAATAGTTGCGAGACTTCTTTTTCTCGACCGTAGAGTTTTTCGGGGATAGTAAAGCGATCGCACAAATCCTGCGTCCCAATCTCAAACGGCGAGATTTTACCTGTTTCCTCTAGCTGGGTGAGACAATTGTGCAGATCGTGTTTCAACCCCAAGGCACTCTGATAGCGATCTTCGGCATTCTTTGCCATCAGTTTCGCCACGATTTGATCGCAAGCTTCTGGAATGTTGAATTTAGCCAAAGAAGGCGGTTGCTTGGCAATGTGGCAATGCACCAACTCCATCGCGTCATCGGATTGGAAGGGCAATTGTCCGGTGAACAATTCAAACAGCATCACTCCCAAGTTATAGAAATCACTGCGGTAGTCAATCCCCCGATTCATCCGTCCGGTTTGTTCGGGGGAAAGATATGCCAGCGTTCCTTCCAATCGATTGGGGTTTTTGATTTCTTGGGTTTCCTTTGGCAGAAGTGAGGCGATGGAAAAGTCGATCAGTTTGACTTGTTTTGTCTCTGGATGGATCAGAATATTGGCAGGTTTAATATCTTTGTGGATGACGCGAGAGGCGTGCAAGTCGTGCAGGATTTGAGCCACTTGCAGGGCGATTTGCAACACTTGTGCGATCGCCAGTGTCTGGTTACGAGTATAGTCTCGCAGCGATACGCCGCCAAAGTCTTCCATCACCAGCGCGTAGCTGTTGCGGTACGGTTCTAAGCTGTAAGGATGGACAATTCCAGGAATGTCGAGGTTTTTGGCGATTGTGTATTGATTGCGAAACTGTAACAGATCGTGGAAGGTCGGATAGTCTTGTTGCAGCAGTTTGAGGGCGACTGGTTGGTCATCCACCAATCGAATACCCCGGTAGACAACGGTTCTACTGCCACAATACAGTAGATCGACTAAACGATAGCCAGGTAGAGCAACGGTTGTGTTGACGATGGTATTCATCGGCACTGACCTCATTTGACGCAATATCAAGGTTATTATGCCCTAACGGGCAGTCGCGCTAACAAATCGGCAAACTCAACACCAACTCAGTTTTTTTGCTGACATAGGGTTGGTAATTGTTACAAAACTGCCATGGGATATGCCAAAGGCACGCACTCGCGTTCGCACCACAAGCTTTTGAGTTTTTGCCAGTCGATAATTCACCTAGTTGTTGCTTCAAATCCCGGATGGCAGCGGAACTTGCATGGAAGCTGCTTTGGGGGTGGGGGGAGAAAATTTCACTGCTTCCACTCTACTTGAACGGGTTTGATCTCCTGTTCGTTGTATGCGGTGAGGCTAGCTCTTACATTCCCATTCGACCAGTACATGCCTGTGAGATGATACTTGTAGTCTTCTCCGTATTTGGCACGGGCTACCTCCACTGCTTTAGCTCCAGCTGCGCTACCTCGCGTCAAGTGCATCATGCCAACAGGTAAAATTGCGCTCGCTACCCCAAGGATGAATGCCAGCTTCGGAGTGGAGGCAGAATGACCATATCTAATGCTTGCCGACACTACAGGTGCAGTTCGCAGCTGTGTGTAGACCCAAAAAACAACGGCGATCGACGTAATTCTAACTAGAAGCGACATACAAAGACCGACCAAATCGAGGCGAAATTCAGTTGCCCAAAGTTCTGCTGGCTGCAAAAAGGGAAGCAGTATGAGTATGCTAACGAAGTTAGAGAGCGTGAAAGCGGCGAACCAAGTAACGATGTGAACGGCACGTAGGCTACCCCGTAGGAGAAACACACCCGCCACCACAGCTAAGTTCAATATGGAGGAATAGCTCTGACCTTGTGATATGCAATAGATCCCATACGCGATATCGAGAATGCCAATCGCGATTAGCACAATACCCACCCGATTCAAAATAGCGCGATAATCGTACATTTGTTTTAAGGTCTAAGCGTCTGTTAAGAAATAACTGCACAGCCTGGAAATGAATCGCTCTGCACTAAGACATTAATAGCTCTATAGGACTGGTAATTGTTAGAGAACTGCCATGGGATATGCCAAAGGCACGCACTCGCGTTCGCACCACAAGCTTTTGAGTTTTTGCCAGTCGAGCGATTGGTGGGTAATTCACCTAGTTGTTGTTTCAAATCCCGGATGGCAGCACTGGTGTTGCGTTGGTAAGCAATTTCTATACAGCGAGCCATCGCGCTTTGTAAATCAAAGTCTGGAAAATAGAGACTTTGGGTTTGAAGTTGATATTCTGCACCTTGCAACTGGTAAATTAATAGTTGCTGCTGCTTAAATAGCCATACTTCAGGAACCTGATAGGGAAGATAATCTTGCACGTCAGAATAACTGGTGACATCAATTTCGATGACTAAATCTGGCGGCGGATCGTTTTGCCAGTCAATCCGCTTTTTGCCGCACACTGTTTGCCAGTTATTAATGTAAAAGCAATAGTCTGGTTCAATGCCGCTTTCTTCTGGCAATGTCATGGTCACAGGCGTAAACCCATCGTATTCTCGCCCATCCCAATCCAAAAGGGTTGTGACAATACTGGCAATCAGATGGGCATCTTTTCCATGTACCAGCAAAGGAGACATCAGCAGTACTTCTCCATTGCGATATTTGAGGCGCGGGTGAGAACCATCTCCCCGGCGATCGCACAAACTCTGATAATCTTGCCAAGTTGCAGGCAATCGCACTACCGACCCCGCAGGCAATTGAATTTTTTCTGGTGAGACGAGGGCAAACATAGTCTGAAGCTCTCCTTTTGCAGCCGCTAATTGCGATGATAACAAGGTTGGTGTGGGCGATCGCTCTTAGTTTTTAGTCGAAATTTGCGATCAACCAATCCAGTTTCATCGACTTGTTATCTTGCTGGCGCAACTCAAACCCTATAATGCAAGAACTAAACGAAGCCCTTCGTCAACAAGCCAGATCGCGCGATCGCTTACTTGACTGACCTGCTCGATCAAAAAAGACTTGTCCACCGTAATCACTTGGTTTCACAACTGAGTCTTGGGGTAATCCAGTTTCATCTGTTGTCACCAAAACGTTGCCTGGAGCCTCAACCAATCGAAGATTAGTGGTTAGCACAACAGCAATAACAGTCGGAATTCGACTGCGATTAAACTCATCTGATTGAACGATCAGAACAGGTCTACGATATCCTGGTTCAGAAGTGACAGGCGTTGGCAGGTCTGCCCACCAAATTTCACCTCGCTGCATCACCAATTTTCCTTAGATAAGGTATGGGCTTGTAGCTTTACCAAGAGCGGATCAAGGCTGCTGTCTTCATCGGCATATACAGCATCCAACTGTTGAGTGATTTGATCTTGTTTATGCGCTTGCAAGTATTCTTGAAGTGCCACAGCGTAAAGCTCACTACGGGATAACCCCATCCGTTTTGCAAATTGTTCAGCAGCCTCAAAGAGAGGATCGGGGATTGAAATCGCTGTTTTCATAAACTTGTATAACAAAATTTATACCCTGATATTATCGACTTTTCATCATTGGCGTAATTACAGATAACTTGAAGTAACATCCTAGCCCAGAAACAAAGCAAGATAAAGGCAAAACTCAGCGGCGGCAGATAAACCAATCGCTATGCTGTAATAAAACATCTGTCCTTTCAACATCCCATGACTCAAAGTCTCAACCCCACAGGGTTGCCCCCCGCCTTTCCCGACCACACGCAGCTCCCCGAATCTGACGGCACGTTTGTGAAAAACTTTCAAGAACATCCCCAGAGCATACTGCTCACCGATGCTTTAGAAATTACACTGCAAACCCTGCACCCAGACGGACAGTATGCCATCGGGCAAGATTGTGGCATCTACTGGCGCGAAACCGACCCTCCCGAACGCGGCGCAGAAGCTCCTGACTGGTTCTACGTTCCCAACGTCCCGCCCCGATTAAACGGGCAATATCGGCGCTCCTACGTGCTGTGGCGCGAGTATATTGTGCCGCTGATTGCCATTGAATTCGCCAGCGGCGATGGTTCTGAAGAACGGGACAACACTCCCTGATCTCGCTTACCGGAAGGGGGAAACCAGAAACCGGGCAAGTTTTGGGTTTACGAGCAAATTATCCGGAATCCCTACTACGCTATCTACATCTTCCAAACCAGCGAACTGGAAGTCTACAACTGGGTGAATACTCGCTATCGTCGTTTGGAGTCGAACGATCGCGGACATTATCCAATCGACCTGATGGGTGTAGAATTAGGTGTCTGGGAAGGCAGCTATCAAAATCAAACCCAACAATGGTTGCGCTGGTGGGATAGCGAAGCGAATTTGTTGTTGACCGGGAGCGAACGCGCTAGGCTGGAGCGCCTGCACGCCGAACAGGAACGGCAACGCGCTGAAGCCGAACGGCAACGCGCTGAAGCTGAGCGAGAGCGGGCCGATCGAGAACGAGAACAGAAAGAGCGTTGTGCAAGAGACTGGGTGGTGGTTGCGACTAACCCCTTCTGCAACTCTGTCACCTGAAGATTCAGGCATTCTCGGAAATTCTCTCGCGTTACTTTGCGTAAGTGAACTTTAGCCACAGGCTTGCCTACCCAAAATTGAATTGCTTGCCATTGCATAGCTTAACAGCTCAACTCAAATTATCGTTGCGATCGCTTCACCGATAACTTCTAAGCAACCGCCCAACCAATCCGCTCCAATTCACTTAACTTTGAATACAAAGAATAACCTCCAAACCGCTGCCATGACCTAGAACGAAGCGGCACAACGGTTGCAATCAGCGGCGGCGAGTAATCTTGAACTCAGCACCTATTTGCGATCGCAATGGCTCGCTCCCGATCTGATTTGAGCTTTGGCAGTAGCTGTATTTTTCTTCAGCTGTCGCTACTCAGCGCTACGACGCTGCCTGCGATCGCTTTCCAGTTATTTTCAAATAGCTTCCAAACCCTGAGATAGCGGAATTTACCATCAATTTCCTGCCCTAAATAGTTTCCTTTGATCTCTACCGTGACGGCAACAACAACGTCGTCCCCGATCGAACTTAGCATTTGATCGCTCGCTTCAACTGTATGCAAGTTGATGTTTCCCGAACGGTAATTTTTCATATCCATCGCTTTGGTTGCCGTTTCGCCAGTCGGTCCATTGAACAGGAGATCGTCGTGAAGCAGTAGATCCAAAAGTTCCACGTTACTGGTTTTCATCGCTTCCAAGAGACTTTTCTCGCAGGCGAGGATCTGGGCTTTGCGGGTAGCGTCCATACTGTTTGTTGTTTGATGTAAGTCCTGATGCTGTCGAAATTGCACTTTATCTGACTGGAGTCCATCCATTTTCAGAGCATACTCCTGCTTCTGTTCTAGGAGATATGCACCAATAATTTTTTCCATCAAATACCACACCATCGCTGACGTAACTCAACTCAGAAATGCGTCTCCACTCTTTCTCCCCTCCCTCGTCGTAATATCGATACTGTTTCCCTTTGACTTCTAAACCCTGATCCGTTCCTCCGATGATATACAAACCCTCTGCAATAGGAGGTTGGTAAAGATCTGACTCACAGAGCGTTCCTTCCCCCTTACAGCCTTTACCTATTTGTCCATTAGGGGATAAGCTATATATTTTATCATCATTTAAAATTAAGCCAAATCCATTCTCCAATCTGATTCTATTTGAGAATTTTCCCCTATATTCAACTGAACTGCTAACTGTACCATGACTTTTAATTATAGTCGTTCCATCGGCTTGAATGGTAATTGATTGACCAGTTCCATTTCCACCTATAAAATTAAAAAATCTAGTTCCTACGAATGGCAGGTTCTGTGTGGCGTCAGGAGACAATGAGCTTTGTTGATTGTCCGTCCTTTTCTCAATGAACCAACGCCAAACTTGACGTTCTCTATTGCTAGCTCCTGCCGTTATCGCTGATACAGCTAACAATTCTCCTGCTGCATTGGTAAACTCAAACCGACAAGGCCCCAGTCCTGTTCCAGAACAGTCTTTAACCTCCTGATATCCCAAATCAAATAACTCTCTGACAGAAGTATCGTTAAGGTTAGGCGCATCACCCAGTAAGTGAGGTTGCCAACCTTTTTGAATTAGAACTTCTCGTGCTTTCTTATATGGCATACCTTCTTGAAGACCAAACCGATCGGGAGCATTGGGAGAATTCTCTGTATTGGCTTGAACTTCCTCATTTTGGGTATTAACAGTTCCACTTGGAGTATTGATACTTGGGTTGTTTTTGCCTTGCTGCACGCTAGGAGTCGCAAAGCTTGTATATCCAGGTGCGATCGCCCCAACTAAACCTGCGAGAACAACTATTGTAACGATAGAGGGATAAGAACCCCACTTTTTCGACATCATAGGATACAAACCTTGTTAGAAAATGTGAAACTTTAAATCTACAACATCAATACATTATTTAGATAGATTCAGAACGATATTTCATCTAATTTTCCGATTCTCCAAGCTGTTTTTCAATCGCATCACAGGCCACGCATACACCATTTTCTGCTTGCAAAATACACCCAATCTCTGCTGCTTTTGCTGCATAGCTAGTATTATCTAACAATTCGCCTAACTCCTTCGCAACTCGCGTTGCAGAATAATGTTGACGGGAAATGGTGCGCGATGTTCCTAATCGTTCGACTCGTGCTGCATTGTCGGGTTGGTCGTGACTATAGGGCATCACAAGCGTGGGACGACCTGCCCGTAATGCCTGAGCGGTTGTGCCAATCCCGCCTTGATGCACAATTGCACAAGCACGAGCAAAAATTTGAGAATATGGCGCATAGCTGACTGCAATGATGTCTTCTGAAAGATTTTCTGGAGCTGCATTATTACCAATTAGCAAAACTGCACGGCGGTTTAGTAGCTTTGCAGCTTGAATGCTTTCTTGGTAAAAGTTACCAGGAAACATGACTGCTGCTGAACCAAGGGTGAAAACAATCGGGGCTTCACCTGCATCTAAAAATTGCTCTAGTTCTGGTGTGAGTTTCGCTCCACCCTCGCTGCCATCATAGAATGTAAATCCTGTAATCACCGTATTTGCTGCCCAATCCGGTTGAGGTTTGGCAAATGCTGGCGAGAACATTGCCAGCACAAGGTAGCGAGAATACTTATCATCAATGAAGGGATTGCCAACGAGGGACGGCAAGCCGAGTTCCCGTCGCAGTTGATGAATCGGTTCTGCCCAAGATTTAGCAATTATTTTGGATAACTGAATAATGCCTCGGTTGACGATAGAACCCAGCTGGCGCAGTTTGGCAAATGGAAATACAGGGATAACAGATGGGTCGTAAACTGACATAAATGAGGCTGGTTGTAGGACAGCAAACGCCCAGGGAATCCCTAATTTTTCTGCAACCAATCGAGCCGCCACCACCCCTTCACCCGCAATGATGAAATCTGCATCTTTTGCAATGTGCATTAAATCTGTGTAGGTTTCGCGTAAACTCGCACAAACCCAATGGCGGATGACATACTCCGTACCCGTTTTCAGATCCATCATCCGCGCCATCTCTTGAGGATCGCTAAGCGCGGTGTTGTCAGGGCGCATCCGATGAAACTCAAATCCCAAGGCTGCAATTAGGCGCTGATATTCTTTGTGCGTTGCAAAGACCACATCGTGACCGCGCTTTCGTAATTCAAGCGCGAGGGCAATTTTGGGATGCAAATCGCCAAAGGAACCAATCGTGGTTAAAACAATCCGACTCACTCTGAAAGCCTCTTACTCGGCAGTACCCGCATAAACATTATTGCTTGATTTTAAATTTTCTCAATTGCACCACAGACTTTTGAGTTTTTGCTAGTCGATCGATTGGTGGGTAGTTCTCTCGGCTGTCGGAGCCAACGATTTGTTGTGCCGCGCCGCTTCTCATACAGTACTGTACTACCTCCCTTAAATACTCTTGTTCCAGTACTCTAAGCCAGTCAAAATTACATCTTCTAACCACTGCTTGAAACGTTCTATTAAATTCTCTTCTTCATCTGCGTAGGAAAACTGGAATGGAGAATCTGTTAAAGACTGAATATCGCTGATATTGCGTTCACCTTCCTCAGAATCATCTCTATGGTAAGCACATGCAGTACATACAAGTAACCCTCGTTATTCATGCCCGAGAACATGGAATGAAAGAAGAAGTGTTGTTGATGTTTCTACATTAATAACTAATTGGATCCCAGTGTGGTAGTTTCGATTATTTGCCAAGTCTCCCAACTGTTTAGCTGTTTCCACAACTTGGTGGCAATGGAAATATGAACACTTGTCACCAATAGGTGCATCAATCTTACGAACCTTTCGCTCTACATCAATTACCAAATTTTGAAGTTATAGTTTGATTTCAGCGGCAAAATATTGTAAACGATTAGAAGCTATCTCAAATAAGCTTGAGGCAAATATTTCAGCTTTATTACACCGATCTTGAATAGATGCTGAATGATTTTGTTTCAATTTGTCAGCGATGGAGGAAATGATAAATTGAGTTCTTCTTGCCTCTGAAAGAACTTGCTCTGATAAACCAATACTTCTCAAAAAAGCTGGCTTTTGGCTCTTGGCAAAGAGATTAATTAAGTTGGATAAATCGCCTTGATATGCGTGTTCCAAGGCGGCGATGTAGACTGCTAGATCATCACGGGTGAGAACCAGAGGAAACCAACTGGCTTGAATAAAAACTAAACTCGCTAGACAACGAGCAACACGACCATTTCCGTCTGGGAATGGATGAATTTGTGTCAAGCGGTGGTGCAACCATGCTGATTCAATTTCAGGAGGAACTCTTTGATCGCGATGTTGATGATGTAGCGCAATCAATCTGTCCATCTCGGATGCAACTTGCTCAGGAGGACAGTATTCATGAACAGTGCCATCTGGTCCCAGAGGATTGTTGGGTTGACGCTTCCAGTCACCTTTTATCAAAGAAACGCGAAATATTTTTTCTCTAAGTGGGTCTAAAGCTTCTGTACTATCTTGGCTCTGAGTTAGAAGTTGATGTAACTGCTTTATATAAGAGTTTGATAGTGTTCTTTTTCCGCCTACGAAATCGAACAATCCTTCAATTGCAGCTGCTTGATCCTTAATAAGAGAAACTACCTGTTTGACCGGAGGATCTGTAGATCCATGCGGAATTAACGCCAGATTGATTCATTGTTCAATCAATAAGCTAGTAATGCCACGATCTATCGTATACTATACGAAGAAAGGATTAAATCGCGCTATCAGGGATGCAGCTTGGAATGAGTTGATTTTAAAGAGCGAGTATCTCGCTGCAAAGCAAGGAAAGATCGCGATTAAAGTCAACCACTCCCATTGCAGCACTGAGTGCAGAAACTGCGGTCATATAGATCGCAGCAATCGCGAGGGTGAAAAATTCATCTGCTCTGCTTGTGGGCTTTTCGCACATGCCGACATTACGGCAAGCTAAAACTATTCGAGATAGAGCGTTAGAAATGGTACGTGTGGACTGCACGAAACCTGTGGGTAAAACCACTAAACGCCCAAAAAACTGTAAGGAGAACAGCCAGTGCGGTCAAGGGGTTTCCCCAAGTGGAGCAACTGGCGTATCACCACGCCCTAGTGGCAAGAGTGGTGAGCCCGGAGAACCCTACTACTAGGGATATTAAGATTGAAAGATCTGAAGAATCTCCGCCCATGGACGGCCGGAGAGTGTCAAGGCATTTACTACAGATGGGGATGACTTCGACTTCAGTTCCCGGTGGTATTGTGGATTTATCACCTGGTTCAAAATCTTCTGTTGCATCGGTTTCTACTGCTTCAGCTACCTCTAAATCTACTCGCCAAAAACCCTCGTCCTCTTCTTCAGCACAGACTATTACTCCTACTCCAGAAAATATAACCAGTAGCCCGGAACCAAAGAAGAGACTTTCTCGCAAAAAGAAGGAATCTACTGCGGCAGTAATGGAAACAACGCAGGACACTCAGGAAACGACGCAGGATACATCAAGTTCTGTGACTGAGGGGTGTGGTCAAAAGTAGTTGGTGCGTGCGATCGCGAGCGCGTGCCGTCATGCGTATCGCGCCAAACCACCCCATTATCATATATATAACGAATAATAATGAGAATCAAACTCAGAGGGGAGAGACGAGCATGGCTCGTCTCTCCCCTCTCCTCTATTTGATTATCATTCTCATTGAGTGCAACGGGAAAAAACCTTTATTTATACTTAAAGTAGCCAGGAATATGGCAGTGTCTTGATTAGATGTTTTTTTCTTAGACACTGCCATGAATCAAGACTATAGTGATATTATCCAACAAGTCAGCCAACTTTTGTTTCAAGCCATCAAAGATCGAGAATTAAATTTGGCTGTTAATCTGAGTCAACTAGATGGTGAACTCGGTAAACACTTACGTGAAATTGGGTTACGAGTCATGTCAATGTTATTGAAGAACTTAGCACAGCAAGTTACACAAGAAGTGAAAAAACCCGGGGTAGTTGTCCATCGGTATTCGAGAGCTAAATAGGTCGTAATTTTTGGGATTGTCGAAGTTAAATCTCCTTATTTATGGCATAAAAAACAAGGGTGGGGAGTCCGTCCAGTCCAAGAAAAACTAGGGATTGAGCATGGAAAATACTCACCGGCAGTCAAGCGGGCTTTAACAGATTTTGGGGCAGAGGAATCATTTGGACAAGCCTGCAAGCGATTTGAAGAGCATTATGGCTTTCGATTAGAACGCAGTCTTGTCCGAAGAGAAGTAGAAAAGATTGCTTTGGTAGCTGAACAATATGTAGAGCAGCGATTACTTGGATTAGCAACCTACTTCAAAAATTTAGAACCTCCCAAGAGAAGATGTGGTTGGAATAGAATTGTAGTTGAACTAGATGGCTCTCACATTCGCACGGGCATTCATAAGTCAGTTCAAACTGAAGAATTAACGCCGCTACGCCAAATTAAAAAATGTAAGCGCCAAACCGATTGGCGGGAGGTGAGAGTCGGCTTTGCACGCAGTGCGGAGTCAAAAGATCAACGAACTTTTGTAGCTAGGATGCGACAATATCCTGAAGTAGTACAACAACTTAAAAGTGCAGCCGTTGACCAAGGGCTATCAACCTATACCTTAGTCTATGGCTTAGCTGATGGGGGAAATGGCTTACGGGAAGCTCTGGAAACGGAATTCTCCCATTTTCAATTTATTCTAGACCGCCCACATCTGAAACAACATCTTTACGCCACAGCTGAGGCAATGGCACTCCCAAGTGACATGCGCTTTTTTTGGGTTAAGTGTACCTTAAACTCCATCGACAAGGGTTATGTTAAGAGTGTCATCAGCCGTCTGAAACGTTGGTCAGGAAAAGGCCAACAAACTGTGGGGAATTTATCTAAATATTTAGAACGGTTTAAAGATGCTGTTCATTATGACAAGTATCGCTCAATGGGTCTACCAATTGGGTCAGGAGAAATTGAAAGTGCCCATCGCTATATTCCGCAAAAACGGCTAAAAATTCCAGGAGCTACTTGGCATCCATCAACGATTAATCCCATGTTAGATCTGCGAGTGATTCGTGCTAACGATTGGTGGAATGTTTTTTGGTTTCAGATTGGTATGGCTCAAAAATTTAGCGATAAATTGACGCCAGAAGTTGCTCTTTCTTAAGTGGGTTGCTCCTTAGCTTGTTGGCTGAAAGTGACAAGAAACTTCTCCTTTTTCAAGTGGTTAAGTTTGTCCCAACTTGAATACAATTAATCGGACGCAATTTTAACCTTTTTTTCTGATGAGAATGAGAATCATATAACCAAATGAGAGACGAGCATGGCTCGTCTCTCCCCTCTGAGTTTGATTCTCATTATTATTCGTTATATATATGATAATGGGGTGGTTTGGCGCGATACGCATGACGGCACGCGCTCGCGATCGCACGCACCAACTACTTTTGACCACACCCGTGACTGAGGCAGCAGGAGAACAAACTGGACCCAAGAAGAAACTTTCTCGCAAGAAGAAGGAACCTGCTGTGGTATCAATGGAAATGCCACAAGATACACAAAGTTCTGTTGCTCAGGTAGTGTCTTTAACAACTGAGCCAGCCACTGTTGAACCACTTCCCAAGAAAAATTTTAGAAGAAGTGTCGGGCAACGCAAGCCACAGCAATATCAAGTTGGGGAGTAAGTACAATAACTAAAATCTTTTGCTCAACAGAGCGATGAATTGATTAAGAGCGAAGGCTGTTTTGTATCGAGGCTTTACCTAATTTTAGTTCCTGTAACACTTGGTCGCGTAAAGCCTCAAGTTCTATCATCTTGGGCAGTGTAGGTGTATGCGAATCAACAACGGAAGGCTGTTGAACATGATGCTCCTCTCTCCGTGTATTACGCCGAAACCTGTCGCTTTCTTTCGATGTATTACTTGGTAGATTGTTGCTTTTAACCATCTCTTCTAAATAATCTGCTCTTGTCAGTCCTAAGCCAAGAGCAGCGATACCCAATGCTTTCCATGTGTCATTCGTATAGTCTCAAACAGCGCACTTGACGGTAATCATCGTTTTTGAGGGCAAATTTAGCCTGAATATCCCGTTTTAACATCAACGTTTCCATGTAATACACCGTTAGTTTAACAACTTTTTTCATGTAATACATGGAAGGAATTAGTTTTCTACTTTGACTACATCTCTGAAGCATAAAATGAACGCATACTTTATGAAGCATATCTTGAGCTTTTAGCTCAAGATATTGTGCAAGTCACAGCCAGTGGGACACTTGGGATTTTAGGGGGCTAGTGAATCAGCCGATGTTGGTGTCTGAGGGTTTCCCCCCCAATAACTTGCCCCTGTCGTATCCTGTGCCGTAGCAAGTCTACCCCCGTTAGTTAAATTACTGGGGATTCTTTTTAGAAAATCCGTTTTATAACTTGTTGGAGTTTAAATATTACTGTCACCCAGAAGCAATTTTTGGCGCTGAGGCTTATGCACAGGTAGGCGATGCAAGTTAACAGGTTTTACTAGCATTCCTATATGACTCACCATATTTTTTTACCTAACAAGTCAAACAAGCGCCAAGAGGAAATTTCTCTTGCTTGTCCCCCATGCGGCAGTTTCAAGACCTGCTGCTGACTGTTAGATCCCTCTCCATCTGTATGTTCCCTTTCCCTGACAATGGGTTCTGTCAGTGCCATCGCGACTGTCTGTAAACTTCGATTGTCAGTTAGCATTAAAGGATGGGTTGCTACCAATACTTGAACATCTTTTCCTACTGGCAGTTGGGAACTATTAGCGGGGAGGATCATCAAATCCAAAGGTGTCCAGATGGAAGTAAAGTTAAGCTTCTCCAGCATAGCCACATCTCTATTTAAGTCCAACAGAAACTCACTGTTAGGACGCATCTGGAGGCAACCAGGGCGAGTCGATGTGTAAGCAGCAAAAGTGCCGCGATGGGGAGAAGCAATGGTAATGAAGCGCTGCACGCGGTTAATGCCTCCCAATCGCTGTATGTAATAGCGGCTGACAATTCCTCCCATACTAAAACCAACAATATCGATGGGTTGTTCGGCCTCGAATGTATTGTTGATATAGTATGCAACTTGCCGCGCTAGATGGTCGAGTTTTGCATCGCCATTACAAGGAATTAAGTCTAGGTCGTATACATACCAGCCCAAATTTGTCAAGTAGGGAGCCATTTTGCCAAAGACTGCCCCCGTATCGTTTAAGCCGTGAACTAGCAATACTGGATTGCGGTTATTTTTTTGGGTCATAATATTAGTGTAGAGTTCGATCGCTTAATTCTAGGATAGGACGCGCGATCGCTCTTCTGAAGGGGGAGCAGACACCCGATGGAGCGTCACAGGTAGAGATTTTATCAACCCAGTTTGATTGCCATAGGCAATTTTTCCTCAAGCTGCGATCGCATCCCAACAAACGTCCTGATTCAGCTTTGCCGGGGGTCGTTGCGCCCCTTTAATCGACTAACCCGACTATGGCTTCAAGCCTAGTCGGGTTAGTCGATCAAATATTAATCCTGGCATCGAGCTATTTTCCCAGGCAGTCACCCGCCTAGTATCTTCGCCGCTGCGGCGTTTCACCTCCGAGTTCGGGATGGTTCGGTGTGGTTCCACCACGCTAACAACACCAGGAAAGCTTTTTAATTGCTAATAACAGATTTTTGATTTTTCGATAGTTTCAATTTGACCCTAAAAATCTGATTCCTAAAATTTTTAGAACCTTGCGATCGCATAGCAACTGTCGATCATATTTGAGGTCAAGCCCTCGGTCTATTAGGACGCCTTGGCTGCATACATTACTGCACTTCCACCTGACGCCTATCAACGGGTGTTCTACCCGTGACCTTACTGGATTAACTCCATGAGAGTACTCATCTTGAGGTGGGCTTCC
>NZ_JBHFNP010000356.1:0-3475 GCF_041929235.1 Microseira sp. BLCC-F43 | reverse complement strand
TGGGAGTTTCACCCGCCTTTAAAGGTCAAAGTGTCTGTGTTAATTATGGCATGTCCTAGGCATTTAAAAATGCCGCGTCGATGTTCCTCCACCACTTAAAAGATGGTGGTTTCCCATCTCCCGTAAGGTTTTAGATGAAAGAGAATTGGATCGCTTTATTAGCAGGATTGCTATTTGGTTTAGGATTAGGGGTTTCGCAGATGATCGACCGCGATCGCGTCCTGGGTTTCCTCGATGTTACCGGAGTTTGGGACCCAACCTTATTATTTGTGTTGGGTTTCGCCGTCGGAGTGACGGTAATTGCCTTCCGGTTTGTGCTGCGCCGTCCCCATCCAATATGGGCAGACAAGTTTTATTTACCCACTAAAACAGATATCGATCGACCTCTAGTTATTGGGGCGGCGATCTTCGGCGTGGGTTGGGGAATTTCCGGATACTGCCCTGGTCCAGGTATTACTGCCTTGGTTTTAGGCATGTGGAATCCAGTCTTATTTGTGCTGGCGTTGATTGCAGGTTCGCTGACATATAAGAGTTTATCTCAAAGGTGATTTGGAGAAGTTTTTAAGAGTTTGAGCTACTGAAATGTTGGATAACAAGACAGACGCCTTGCGATCGCACGACCAAACTTGGTTAGCTTGTTGGAGCCGCTTTTTTCCGATTCTCGATTGGGGTTTGCATTACCAAAGGGAGTATTTGGCAGGCGATCTAACTGCCGGGATTGTAGTTGGTACTCTCCTAATTCCTCAAGCAATGGCCTATGCTTTATTAGCAGGTTTACCCCCCGAAATCGGACTATATGCCAGTATTTTACCCCCAATCGTTTATGCCTTTCTCGGCACTAGCCGTTTGATTTCGGTTGCCCCGGTAGCATTAGATTCATTGATGGTGGGTGCAGCAGTTGCTCCCCTTGCTGCGGAAAACACCCCGCAATATTTGGGATTGGCATTGTTGCTGGCACTGATGATCGGTGCGATCGATATTCTGATGGGTATCTTTCGCTTGGGGTTGCTGGTTAATTTTCTCAGTGAAGCAGTCATTTCTGGGTTTATTAGTGCAGCGGCGATTGTCATCGGTTTTAGTCAGGTGAAACATCTACTAGGACTGAAAATTCCTCAGACAGAATCGTTTATCCAGTTGCTGGTTTATCTAGTACAAGGAATAAATGCGATTAACTGGGTGACGGTTTTGTTGGGTTCTGTCAGCATTCTAATATTGGTTTATTTCCCCAAAATAGTGGGCAAACAACTCAATAAATGGGGGTTTCATGAGTTAGCCATTATGCCGCTGACTAAAAGTGCGCCACTCCTCCTAGTCATTGGCAGTTCGCTCCTAGTTTGGCTGTTGCACCTGGAGCGAGTTTCTGGGGTAAAAGTTGTTGGCGATATCCCTAAAGGTTTACCTTCCCTCACATTTCCCGTTCTGGATGGGAATACAATTTCGGCGCTGCTTCCTGCTGCGTTTGCGATTAGCTTTGTCGGTTTTATGGAAGCCTTTTCAGTCGGTAAGTTTTTAGCCAGTAAACGACGGCAAAAGGTCGATCCAAACCAGGAATTCATTGCTTTGGGAGCGGCGAATCTGAGTGCAGCTTTGACCGGAGGATATCCGGTTACCGGAGGTCTGAGTCGATCGAGCGTGAACTTTTCTGCTAATGCTAATACCCCTTTAGCTTCGATCGTTGCGGCATCAATAATTGCACTCGTCGTAATGTTTCTCACGCCGTTGTTTTACTTTTTACCCCAAGCTTGTCTAGCGGCGATTATTGCGATCGCAGTGTCTAATCTCCTAGATTTTGGAACGCTGCAACGCTTGTGGGCGTACAATCGAGGCGATGCGATCGCTTGGATGGCAGCATTTTTTCCAGTCCTCCTAACCAGCGTCGAGAAAGGCATTTTAATAGGTGCTGCCGTGTCAATTTTATTACACCTGTGGCGCACGAGCAAACCGCACATCGCCGTTGTGGGTAGAGTGGGAGAAACCGAGCATTTTCGCAATGTCCTGCGCCACAATGTTAAAACTTGTCCTCACGTTTTGGCTGTCCGCGTTGATGCCAGCCTCTACTTTGTCAATACTAAATATCTGGAAGAATACTTACTCCAAGCAGTCACCGAGCGTCCAGAGGTAAAATATTTAGTATTGGTCTGTAGTGCGGTTAATTCAATTGATGGCAGTGCTTTGGAAACAATCAAAAATTTGATTGTTGACTTAAAGACTAGGGGGATTCAATTCTATATGTCTGAAGTCAAAGGCCCGGTGATGGATAACCTGTTAAAAATTGGCTTTGTAGAGCAATTAGGAAAAGACCATATTTTCCTAACTACTGACCAAGCAATGCGTTTCTTGGAATGTGGAAGTTAATTTTTTGGCTAATTAATTAGGACTTACGCACGTTGAGGCCATCACCTTTGTTTCTTCGTAGATATTCAGTTTCTCAAGCAACTATTTTTCAGAGAAACCCGGTTTCTTTGCGTAAGTCCTGTTAATGCTAATTGCGTTAATTAGCACAACGTTGAAAAGCTCGTAAATGGTTATTTTGGGAAACTTGCCGGAGTTGAATAAAAGCAGATCTCAAGTCAGGCTCCTGGATAAAAGTGAGAAAATCATCGTACATTTTGACGTTAGCAATTTCTGCTTCCACTCCCATGCGGCAGGCAGCTGGCAAAGTCTCAGGAGCTTGAATTTTTCCGGCAAAAGTATCTTCTGGAATTGGTAAACCGTATTTATTAAATAGAGAATTCCAAAGTTGAACGTGCCGATCTTCAGAGCCAACGATGTTGCTAAAAGGACGCACCTCCCCAAACTTCTCGATTACAGCCGTATAAAATGCTCTGGCGCGATATTCGTCGTTAATGGCTTCGATCATTGCCTGTTTTGTTCTGGCATCTAGCGTGGTGTTGGTAACTGCATTTGCATTGGTAGCGATCGCCACACCACACAAGCCTGCTGCACCCCAACGATAGAAGCGAGATGTTTGGCCTTTTCGACCGCGATTTCGGCAATTCATAACTTTTCCCTCAAAGACAAATCCAGCTAGCGATCGCCAGCTTATTTTTCTTCATCTTACTATATTACCATAAAGTTATGGTGCAAAAAGTTTGACTCCCATCTCGCCTTTTTAAGCGGGGTTGGGGCTTCTGGCTAGCTGGCTAAAACAAAAAACTATTTTCCAGTTTCCTGGCGTTATTTAACTAAATCGTTATACTATAATATAAAAAAGATAATCAGGGCTGACGCAGATCGCCTTTGTTTCTATGAAAAATCGTCGAAGAGAAACTAGAGATCTACGAAGAAACAAAGGTGATGGCGTCGTCGTGCGTAAGTCCGGATAAATTTACTTTCCAGATGGAAACTCTCTCCCTCGGTTGTGCAAGACTTTGAGCGTTTCCTTGGCAGAAGAAATTTGTTCGCTCTCAAAAGAAGAAATCATCCAGCGTAATTTTCACTGAAAGAAAGCGCCAAAATCAGAAATTAAGGAGAA
>NZ_JBHFNP010000355.1:0-4304 GCF_041929235.1 Microseira sp. BLCC-F43 | reverse complement strand
TGTAGGGTGCGTTAGCGAAAGCGTAACGCACCATCTACCATCACCAGATTGCAGGAATGTAGGAATGTAGGGTGCGTTAGCGAAAGCGTAACGCACCATCTACCATCACCAGATTGCAGGAATGTAGGAATGTAGGAATGTAGGGTGCGTTAGCAAAAGCGTAACGCACCATCTACCATATATGCCCTAGAAAGTACCGCTTTATTTGTGTAGCGGCTGCCATTTTTGCTGCCGCTACACAAACGAACCCTTAAGGCTTTCCTAGTGGCTGTACCTCACTCGTTTGCAATCCGGTTTATTCCTTTCGCCGTATTCAAATTACTCCTAAAGAAAGGGTAAAAAAAAAGCATACACACCTACGATTAAAAATAGACCTTCTCTCCTCACCCTCTAGATAGAAAGTGAGAAGACAAGGCGAGTCAAAAGTCTCATTACTAGGTTCAAATATTCTCGCAGCGTCACGCACCCGGAGAGAAAAAATATGCCAGTTGCGTAAGTTCTATCAACAGTCTTGCAAGTGCAATCCAAGGCGATTTATTTACTCTACTCTTACGGCTAGAATAATTTACACATTTAGCCCTAAGTGGCAAAACCTTGACAAAACAGTATCAAGGATGAAAACTTAAACATTGTGTATGGCTAATTGCTAAATTTGCTTAATCATATGTCTTCCCTAAACTACGACGACTTGTTTAATACAATTGAAGAATTAGTGCTACACCATTCTCCCAGCGGCGACGAGGTTCAAATCGATCGATGGTTGATGGGTCGATTTGAAGCTTTGGGAATAAAAGCTTGGTTAGATGCAGCGGGAAATGCGATCGCACACCTACCAGGCAAAGATTCTACCAGAGCGATCGCTATCACCGCCCACAAAGATGAAATTGGCGCCATTGTCAAGACCATCGGCAACCGAGGACGGGTAGAAGTCCGCAGGTTAGGCGGTGCATTTCCCTGGGTTTACGGCGAGGGCGTTGTAGACTTATTGGGAGATAACGAAACCATCAGCGGTATTCTTTCTTTTGGTTCCCGCCACGTCTCCCACGAATCACCCCAAAAAGCACAACAAGAAGATAAACCCCTCACCTGGGAAGACGCCTGGGTAGAAACTAAATGCACCAAAGAAGAACTAGAAACCGCTGGAATTCGACCCGGAACCCGCATGGTAATCGGTAAACATCGCAAGCGACCTTTGCGATTAAAAGATTACATTGCCAGTTATACGCTTGATAATAAAGCCTCCGTTGCAATTTTATTAGCCGTCGCCGAACGAGTAAAACAACCTGCGGTGGATATCTATTTAGTAGCATCGGCAAAAGAAGAAGTCGGCGCCATTGGGGCGCTTTACTTTACCAACAATCAGCGCTTAGATGCCTTAATTGCCCTCGAAATTTGTCCCCTTTCTGAGGAATATCCCATAGAAGATGGGGAAGCACCCGTACTTTTATCCCAGGATGGATACGGAATTTACGATGAAACGCTAAACAAACAACTGCGGCGAGTAGCAGGGGAAAATAACATTCCCGTACAACTAGCAACTATTAGCGGTTTTGGTAGCGACGCTTCGATTGCGATGAAATTCGGTCACGTATCCCGCGCCGCTTGTTTGAGTTTTCCCACTCAGAATACTCATGGATATGAGATAGCTCATTTGGGAGCGATCGCTAATTGTATCGATATCCTCTGTGCTTATTGCGAAACTGATTTTACTCATTAGTTAATCCAAGTTGCTAATTGCTAATATTATGTCCGGTCAATTACCCATAATCGGCAGCCGGGACACGGCATCATAGATATCTCCGACACAGATAACGTTTATCGTGCCGTGTCCCGGCTGACGGACATAATATCAGGGGGTTGCGATCGCGTTAGATTGGCTCTTTATCGCAGTGATTTCAAAGTAGGTTGTTCTTGGGATTTCATGGGTCATCTTTAGGTTGCGATCGCTCTTTTGGCGCATCATCTATTAAACCTTCTACCTCTAGTCCGATCGATTTGCTAGTACTTTCAGCGAAACACCTAGCTCTCGTGCTAATGCGATCGCATTGTCGAAACGCGGCACTTTTCGCCCTCCCTCCCATTCTGCGATCGTTCGATAACTCAGATTTATCCGTCGCCCTAAATCTTCCTGAGACAGCTTCAAGCTTTCTCTAAGTTCTTTTAACGTCGGTTCTCTTTGATTTTGGCTTTCTGACATGCTTTTGAGTCATTAGTCATGGGTTAGCTTCATCATCAGATGGCGATGATCGCTCTTCTGGGGTATCGTTGACTAAATCCGCTGCATCTATTCCCATCGTTTTTGCCAGCACTTTGAGGGACACTCCCAACTCGCGGGCTAAAGCGACGGCGCGATCAAACCGAGGAATCGATTCTCCTCTCTCCCAATCACCGATAATCCGAATTCCTACATTCATTCGGCGACTTAACTCCGGCTGGGTTAGATTGGCTCTTTCTCGCAGAGATTTCAAAGTGGGTTGCTCGTTTGACTTCATGGCGGCAATAGATTGCTAGCAGTTTACTGCTTGACAAAAGGTGTGACTGGCAATAAACTGCTAGTTGAAGGACACAAAAAAGGGGGCAAACTATTACAGTCAGCCCTTTCTTCAGTGTCTCATTGCATAGTTAACCCGTCAGCAGAATTTATGCACTACTGACGGATGCGAATCTGTTACTGAGGATTTTGACTATGACTCATAGTTGCAACGGCGCTGCAAAAGCGTCTCGTTTCCCGTGGGCAATTGTCCGCCAATTGCCTAACATGCAGCGCATTACCGTCGCCCGACTTCGCAACCGTAGCGATGCCGAAGGGCATCTGATCGCGTTGCGGCGATTGATTCCCCACGCTGAGTTTACGATCGTATTCGACTTAACTGGGCAATAATTTAAGCGCGATCACATATATAGGGGCGTGCGATCGCGTTGATTAGTTGCCAAAATGGTGCCGTACACCGCTGATAACGCACCATACAAGAGATGCGATCGCATCTGTTCTGAAATCAATTTCTTCAATGCGATCGCAATCCTACTCTTCGTCTATGCTCTTTCCAAAACAACCTCTTGTGTAGCTTCCACAACGGTTATGGAAGCGAGACAGAATTCAATCAACCCAGCGGAAATTTCGGCTACGATCTTCAACGCTTCAGCATAGGGAGGTTGGAATTCTTTTCCTGTTTCGATCACCCCTGCTAGAACTTTGTGCTTGCTAGCATCAATAAAGTGACGGCTGTAAGCGTAATCATCCGAAGTAGCTGTGGTGGGATAGAGTCCCACACTTGGTTGAACCTTGTAGACTCTACCTCTGACAGTTTTGATCCCATCTCTGACGCGATTGCAGGTTGTTGTAAACCACTGCAAGTCCGCTAGAGGAATGTATTCTTTATAGTCGGCATCTCCAACCTCTCCACGTAAGCCATCGTAGACAGGGTTGTAAAAGTTCATTATGGGATTGCTTGTCTGGTTTTCGTCGTCTCCCCACGGATACATTACCAACTCCGAATAGGAATGGATATCTAGCATCGTGGTGATATTTTTATAGGTATCCAGCAAATAGCGAACATTTCGGATTTCTGGTTCTGAGAACGCTTCATTGCCCTTGAAAATATCGTCACGCGGATTTGAGCTAGTCCCAATTCCACTTGACCAGAGAAAATCGAAGTTGCGATTGAGGTCAACTCCTAGCCGGGACTGACCTGGGTTAGGATTGCGGTTCTTGCGCCACATGGGATCTCCCGTGGGAGACTGCACGAAGGCCCGTCCGTCCGGGTTGACCAGGGGAAAGATAAACAGATCCAATTTGTTGACAATCTCTTGAATCGTAGAGGCATCGTAGGATTTGTTGCCAAACTGGAGTCCTGTCCCCGCTTTGTATGCCTGACACAACTTCAAGGCAAAGGATAATAGCAAGTCGGGGTTGACCAACTCGCGAGCATGAACACCTGCTATCAGCAAAATACCCGGACGATTGCCATCCGATCCGTTGGCAATTTTAATTGCTCTGCTCGTCCGTTTTTCCCAGGTTTGCTCCGGTAGCTGGATCAGTTGGCAGATTGAGGGATAGGAAGAGGACAGGTATTGCAGACTGGACTCTATCCCCGCTACCGTTAAATATCCCGCCGGTGGCGCCGCCCTTTCTTCCTCGCCGCGAAATTCTCCCATTGCCTGCATCCACCTAAAGAAAATCGGGAGTCGGGGAGCCACGTCAATTTATTGCGTGGAGGAACGACGACTCGCTGATTTTAATCAGCGTCAATCATTCGTGCCAACTGTTCAATTATTTCACTGATACTTATCCCTTTATTGTTGGC
>NZ_JBHFNP010000354.1:0-4900 GCF_041929235.1 Microseira sp. BLCC-F43 | reverse complement strand
ATAATCTACTGGCTTTGACCTAGATGATAATATTGATTAATCTTAACTAATATTGACGGCAGATAAATCTGCTCGTGTCGCGTTTGGGCCCCGCAATGAATTGACGGGGCTACCACGCTCCCGTAATTTTTAGGTGTGGTTCATCGGTTGATTGTTTCCTTAAAACACTGTTGATTGTCAAACTACGCACCCTGACCTGTAGTTTAGGAGCGAATTGTGGCAAAAAGGTTCCCTAAACTAGGAAAAGTTGATTCTTCCGGCGACAGCTGTCTGGCTCGAACCCGCAAAGCGATTTTTCGCGCCAAAACTGCGCGAGCGCTTGCCGGGAAAGCGCATCCCACCCAGCTAAACCAAGGCTCAGGTCAGACTTAGGTTATATCAACTCCTGCCAACTTTCTAGGGTTTTTACTGAGGACTGCATGTTAATTTATACTTTTTTTCCACTTAAATGTAAAACTTAATACATTGTTAAACTGCTGAGCCTGGGGTTTGCTTAAAACGAGTTCAGCCATAAGTTACACGTTCGCGAAGGAATATTCATATTACTCAAAAAGATAGACCAATACAAGCTGTACATTCCTTGCGAACGAGGAGATATATTTAGGTCCTACCTATGCACAGGCTAATTAAAAAAAATTTATTATATCAAATAAAAGTATTTTTGTCAAGATTGAAGATGAAAGTAAAGAAAAATATCCCCAATTGGGGACATTTTGGTCAAAAAACGCTTGATGAGGGAATCTAAAGAATGTAAAGCAGGAAAAAGAGAATCACCCAAATAATATCTACAAAGTGCCAGTAGAGTTCGGCTGCTTCGATGCCAAAGTAGTGTTGACTGGAATAGTGATTCGGTTTAAGAGATCGCCACAACACTGCCAGAATTGCCAACACGCCCACGCAAACGTGCAAACCGTGGAAACCAGTTAAAACGTAAAACGTACTGGCAAATAGATTGCTTTTCAGACCAAACTCCAGATGGCTGTATTCGTAACCTTGTCCGGCGAGGAAAAGTACGCCCATAACAGCGGTGGCGATAAACCAATTCCGCATTCCGGCGACGTTGTTATTTTTAATCGCCGTATCAGCTTGGTGAATCACAAAACTGCTAGAAATTAGCACCAAGGTATTAATGCCAGGGAGAAATAATTCTAACTCAGGCGTACCTGCGGGAGGCCAAACGGGTGCAACGGCGCGGAAGGTGAGATAGGCGCTAAATAGCCCCATAAAAATCATCCCTTCTGCGACTAGGAAGACTAGCAACCCAAATATACGGTGATCCGGATGCGCTTCACCATGAGTTGCTTCAGCTTTATGATGATAGTTTAGCTCTGTTTTGGATGGATCTATCGTTTGACTTTGCATGAATTGTTAATTGCTAATTGCTAATGGGTAATTGGTCGATTGAATTGCAGATTTTAGATGGCAGATTTTAGATTTAATGAGGACTGACGCAAAGAAACCGGGTTTCTGTGTATATCTCTAGTTGCCAAACCGACGATTTTTCATAGAAACCCGATTTCTAAGATCCTCAATCTAAAATCTAAAATCTAAAATCTCAAATCTAAAATTATCCTTGATGGTCGTCGGGATGCGCTGCTTTTGCCGGGTCGGGATCGGCACGTAGTGCAGAATTTGGTCCAGCGGATAAAGCTGGATCTTCCGCTTCCGAGAAGGGGACATCGACTTCGGTGTTGCGATCGCCCATACCATAGTCATAAGGACCAATGGCTAAAACCGGCGTAATAGCAAAGTTTTCTGCTGGTGGGGGTGAAGGGGTTGTCCATTCCAACGTTAGTGCTTGCCAAGGATTATCTCCCGCTAAGGGGCCATATAGCCAACTCCAAATGGCATTGACGAGGAAGGGAATAGTAGAAATCGCAAGCAAATAAGCACCAATTGTACATAACAAATTCAGCGGTGCTAATGCCGGGTCATATTCTGCCACGCGGCGGTTCATTCCCAATAAACCGAGTTCGTGCATCGGTAAAAAGGTCAAATTAAAACCAGCAAACGTGAGGGCAAAGTGAATGTAACCCCAAGTTTCATTCATCATCCGTCCCGTCATTTTGGGGAACCAATGATAAAGCGAGGCATAAATACCAAAAACCGAACCGCCAAACAAAACATAGTGCAGGTGGGCGACGATAAAGTAAGTATCGTGGACGTGAATATCAAAGGGTACAGAAGCCACCATAACGCCGCTGATTCCGCCGATTACGAACATAGAAACAAACCCCATTGCAAATAGCATGGCGCTGTTTAAACGTAACTTACCGCCCCAAATTGTGGCTAACCAGCTAAATACTTTAATTCCAGTTGGTACGGCAATTACCATTGTGGCAATCATAAAAAACATCCGCAACCAAGCGGGAGTACCGCTGGTAAACATGTGGTGCGCCCAAACAATTAAACCCAAGAAAGCAATGGCGATACTTGAGTATGCGATCGCGCGATATCCAAAAATCGGTTTCCGGGAATGAACCGGAATAATTTCTGAAATTGCCCCAAATAAAGGCACAATCATGATATAAACCGCTGGGTGCGAATAAAACCAGAACAAGTGCTGATACACCACTGGATCGCCCCCACCAGTCGGGTTAAAAAATGCGGTTCCGGCGATTAAATCAAACGCCAGTAAAATCAAAGCACCGGCTAACACTGGCGTGCCAATTAAAATTAATGCGGAGGTCGCCATCATTGACCAGCAGAACAAAGGCATTTGATTGATGCCCATGCCGGGAATTCGCATTCTTAAGATGGTGACCAGAAAGTTAATTGCCCCCAAAATTGAGGAAGTACCGAGTAAAAGAACGCTAGTAATCCAAATTGCCTGACCGACTTTGGCATTAAGAATGCTCAACGGGGGATAGGATGTCCAACCTGCTTGGGGCGCTTCTAAAAAGAAACTGCTAATGAGCAATAAACCCCCAAACGGGATAATCCAAAAAGCAACGGCATTGAGTTTAGGAAACGCCATATCCCGCGCCCCAATCATTAGCGGGATTAAAAAGTTAGCCAACCCCGCACCTGCCGGTACAATCCACAAGAAAATCATCACCGTCCCGTGAACAGTTAACAAGCCGTTATAAAGTTCGCGGCTGACAAAATCCACATCCGGCGTTGCCAATTCGGTTCGCATCGCCGTGGCTAAGGAACCGCCGATTAAGTAAAACAAAAACGACGTGACCAAGTATTGAATTGCAATAACTTTGTGGTCGGTATTAAACGTAAAGTAGTCGCGCCAATTTCTAAACAGCGGTTCTTCGTTATGAACCTCTCTATTGGCTTGGGATTGAAGCTCTATATTGCTTGTCATGGCTAATGGCTAATGGCTAATTGCTAATGGCTAATTGCTAATTGGTAATTGGGGTTTTTGTTGCTCTGGAATTACCAATTACCGATTACCAATGACCTATTACCAATTCAATGGTGTAATTGGGCTAGGGTTTCTGGATTAACTCCCATTTTTTCTGCGTAGGGGGCTAAAAATTCTTCTGCCGACATTTCCTGGGGGTTAACGGCTATTGCTTGATTCAAATTGTTATTGCTTGCGGCTGCGGTTTGACTTTGTAACCAAGCAGCGAATTCTTCTGGTGATTGAACGATAACCCGCGTTTTCATCCCACCGTGATATGCGCCGCAGAGTTCGGCACAAATAACCGGGTATTCCCCTAGTTTGCTGGGAGTAAATCTTAGTTGGGTTTCTTGACCTGGAATTGCGTCTTGTTTGAGGCGGAATTGGGGAACCCAAAATGAATGAATGACATCGCTGGCGCTAATGTTTAATTTAACTTCCCGCCCTTGGGGAACGTGTAATTCTCCAGATACAACACCGCTGTCTGGGTAGTTAAAAATCCAGGCAAATTGCAGCCCTGTTACGTTAATTTCTAATCCAGGGGTAACACCTTTTTCTGGGGAAGCACCCACGCCTACGGCAACTTGGTTGGAGGGGGGTGTATTGTTGTGAGATAATGTGCCTGCGATCGCAGCCCCTCGCGTTATCTTCGCTTCCATTTTATGCCCGTGCGCCGCCATCGGATCTAAGCCGCCCATCGAGTTATAAACTTCAAAGCTGTAGATGCCGATAATGAACACAATTACCGCTGGAATTGCCGTCCAGAGAATTTCTAAAGGAATGTTCCCGTGAACGGGTGCGGCATCTGTCGTATCCCCAGGGCGGCGGCGAAACCGGATAATGGAAATAATTAACGTCCCCTCAACAATCAGAAATAACCCGGTAGAAATGGTCATCATTGTATCGAATAACCCGTCTACTAAGGGTGCTTCTTCTGAAGCAGCAACTGGCAGTAAGCCGTGATTGTGACCATACCAGAGGCTAGCCAGGGTTATAACGATACCGGCAATTAAAGTGACAATAGAACTAGGAATTTTCACGGCACTTCTCAAGCTTGACTATGCTTGTAAAACTGCTGAGTTCATAGTTCGTAGTTCGTGGTTAACGATAGTAATTATTACCCATAACCCACGCGCTATGACCCATTCCCAAAGTAAAGCGATGTCCCTGGAAAAGAAAGCTTACTTTAGATGGATTTTTGGGAATTTTTTTTAGGGTACCGCCTACAAAGCAGCTACCTCAGCTTTTAAACAAGTCCATATTGTTTAGGGTTATACCATTTTTATTTTTTCTACATTTTTTACCAATGCTAACGCACCATTAGGCATACGCCTAAGGGCGTATATCCCAAGAAAGATGACAAAATTGGACTGGATATGAATTGGAAAATAATCAAAAATCTTCGGGGCACGGCAATCATAAAATCTTCTCTTGTACCGAATGTTTCTGCTGCCGTGCCCCTACACACAAACCTTTGGGGCACGGCAATCATAAAATCTTCTCTTGTACCGAATGTTTCTGCTGCCGTGCCCCTACACACAAACC
>NZ_JBHFNP010000353.1:0-12022 GCF_041929235.1 Microseira sp. BLCC-F43 | reverse complement strand
TGGGATGGGTGACGTGCGCTGTGGCGTATCGGAAAAAGAATTTTTAGGTTACTTAAATTATTACTTCAAAGACTGGGTTTATCCTCAGCAGCAGGTGATAGTACCAGGACAGGAACGACCTTTTGTAGTGGATTATTTGATTCGCGAACCAATAACAAATTTACACATTGATGTCGAACTTGATGAACCGATGGCTAGGGATGGTACGTTGATTCACTTTGCGGGGAAAGATGACTACCGAAATCGCTTTTTTGTAGAAGCAGGTTGGGTTGTAATTCGATTTTGTGAAGAGCAAGTTGTGAGTCAACCTCACCGCTGTTGCCGATTTATTGGTAATGTTTTGGCTCAGATAACGCAGCAATCGGCGATCGCACAACCCTTCGCTGATATTCCACCCATCACCCCAGTGCGGCAGTGGTCGAAAAGCCGTGCCAAGTCTTTAAGACGTCAAGGCTATCGACAAGGTTACTTGTCGCATTAATCGAGTATGTGCGTGTAAACATACAAGAGGACAATTTATGCTATAATATACTGCCAGAAATGACGATGATTTATTAATTATAAAATAGGCAAAATCAAATGGTATCTATTTCTATCCAACTACCAGAAACTGCATTTTCTGCTCTTCGCAAAAACCCCGATGAATTTGTTCAAGAGATGCAACACCAAGCTTGCCTTATTCCTCTTGCTGTAGCGGCTGCAACCAAGCCACTAAATCCGCAACTTCAGAAAAATCCAATAGTGCTTCTCCCAACGCTTCCAACTGCGCGATGGGCAATCCCCTTACCCGTTCAATCAGTGCTGGCTCAACATCACCCAACCGTCGATTGAGTTGACGGACAATCAAATTCACTTCTCTTTCTCGTTGCTGCTGCTGCTCCAACCAAGCCTCTAAATCTTCGATCTTAGAAACATCTAATAAATCTTCTATTAATTCCTCCAACTGCTTTCTAGATAACGCTTGAACCTTAGCAGTGATTCGTGTTTCTATCTCACCAAAACGACGCCGTAGCAATCGCACTGCTATTGTCAGAGCTTCTTGCTTTAACCCTTCCTGTAAGCCTTCTTGCTTTCCTTCTTGCTTTCCTTCTTGTCGAATACTTTGATAAATTACAGAACCCTGCATCATATCCTCCCGAAACAGTTGACGAATTACATCTTCTTCAAACCTTAAACCGGCTAGAACTCCAGCACAACTAGCGATGTTCTGCCTCCGATCTATATCCTCAATGCTAGCAACTTGTTGTGCAACTTCTTGTAACAACGCTTGGGGTGAGCTACTTTGAGTTAAAACTGCCAGAGGTAACAAGGCAGGATTAGCAAGAAATAGTGCAGAGTCTTGTTCCCACAAGCGCACCACTCGATAGCGATGAATTGTTGTCTCGTCTCGATATTCTTCAGTGAAAGCTACTTCATTGGTCGTTTCCTGCAAGAATATAACCACCTGCTCCACACTACATCCGTATTTGCGCTTCAGTCTAACTGAATAATCAAGCATTCGCAACGGCAGTGGCGGTTTAGAGACAGGTAAAGTTTGAAACTCTAGATGTAGAATTCGGTTAGCGGCTCTCAGGAGAGAGAGAATCAGCACGAATTGGCTCTACAATCAACTCTGTTTTGAGAACGCGGATTTCAGGGGGTTCAATCTCCAATCTCAGGTCGATCCGGCAAGGCTTTAAGCTGCTGGAAATAGTCCGATCCTTCTAACGGTTTACCAAACTTGCTTGTAAGAATGTGGAGGGCTTCTGGTTCAATAGTATTGGTGGCAAGTTGGAAAACAGTCAAACCCTTTTCTGTCTCTAACTGAGCTTCTTCTTTAGAAACTTCGACAAATTCAATGCCCCTCAATTCTAACCACTGTCGCACGACTTGCTCTTTATGGTTATCAACAGCAAGACCCATCACACCTAACACCTTGTCTTCAGATGAAGTAAATAACAGAGTAGGACGTTCTGTTAAAGACTTTAGCAGCTGGCAGGCAACGGTGTCTTGAGTTAATTTCTGGGTCTGGTTAAACGCTTGGCTTTCCTTTGTCCAATGTTCGGGATATTTAACCGTTTGGGGGTCAATTTTCAGGAAACTGACCGTGAAATTGCTCTTGAGGTTGCATTGCACAGACGTAGTTTGTTTAAATTTGAGCAGTCCTAAGTTTTCCAACGCCTCTCTCTCGTCCTTTTTGTGCAAGACGCCCAACAATTCACCGTCCAAGAATACGGCATCTCTGATTTTAGTTTGGGGAATTTCTAGAGAAAGCGATCGCAGTTGGGTATCGTCGAATTTTACCCCCTTGAAATCATCGAATTGGTTAAGTTTGTTGATTCTGATTGGCTTGCCATCGGGAAAAGACCCAATTAGAAAGTGTCCATCTTTTTCCGCAGCGCCGATTGATTTGAGCGTTAATTTCAGCGTTTGATTGCGATTGAGTTAGCCAGTTTCCTGGATAACTAGATTTGGTAATTGAATTTATACGGGACAATATTTATCAGTTAGTTGAGGCACTAGAAACGGCTGGCTTTTATTGCCCTCCGGGTGCGGTAGAAGATATTCAAGAGGGCAGAGGGAGGGTGTTGAGCGTCACTCACATGACTTTAGTATTGAATGCTGATATTGTGCTTAATTCCAATACTGAATTCGACCGATCTAAAATGGCAAGGCGACGATTAGAAGCGCTTGACTCGGCTGGTGTTGAACAGTTTTGGATTGCTTCTCCTGAAGATGTTATATTGGCAAAACTACTTTGGCGTCAACAGTCTCAGTCTCAAAAACAATGGACTGATGTTTTGGGAATTCTGAAAGTACAAGCTGAGCATTTGGAACGGGGTTACTTAACAGAATGGGCTGAACAATTGGGGTTGGTTGATGATTTGAATCTAGCTTTTATTGAAGCTGGGATTTGATGCGTTCACGAAGTGTGCGCGCCCTAGCGGATCGCGTGAGGGTAGCGGCGCTGATGCACTTATTGTGCGCGCCCTAGCGGATCGCGAAGTATGGCGATAGCCGTACCACTCTCAATTAGATTGACTTGGTGGGAGTGGGAGCGATTCCTGCGGACAGCTTCGCTAACGCATCTCGCATTCTTTGTAATGCACAATCCGGTTGTGGACTAGAAGACTTCGCACTTTTGAGGCTTGTTGAATCGGGCTTAATTGCACAATGGCATCTGAAGCGATATGAATTTTACGCACATCACTGTCAACCCCAACCAAATGGGGGTGTTCCCTGTATCAGGCGATCGCGGGACAGGCTGACAATATGCGATAAAAGAAAATAGGGATATCATATACTACATCATCCCAAATAAGACAACGAGGCTCAGTGTGAAGCGCATAGTCGAGTTTCCTTTAGAAAGCGGCGACTCCATTTTTGTGGAAGTGGACGAGCCAGCACCAACTGACGATCGCATCGGTCTTCGCGATGAACTCACTCAAAAGGCTCAACAAACTTTCGAGTCTGCCCTCGAAAAAGTCAAGCCCCTAACGAATGCGATTATGACCAAGGTGCGTAGTCTGAACGATCCAGCTGATGGAGTGGAGGTCAAATTTGGCATTAAGATGAGCGCTGAACTGGGGGCGGTTATTGCTTCTGGCAATGGCGAAGTCAACTATGAAATTACGCTGAAGTGGCAACGGAAGTCACAAAATGACAGCAGCACTTGAGTCATCGCTGGTCAGAATTTATTCAAATCGGGGAAGTGTTATTGGTGCTGGCTTCTTAGTTTCCCAAAAGCGCATCCTCACCTGCGCCCATGTGGTAGCCGATGCTTTGGGAATTGACAGAAAAACTGTCGAGATGCCCGATCAAAAAGTCAGCTTGGACTTCCCCATCCTAGCAGCGAAACAGTTGCTCACAGCTAGGGTGATTTTCTGGCGACCTGTTAATCCGGATGAGTTTGCAGAAGATATTGCGGGATTGGAGTTAGAGAATTCTGCCCCAGATGCTGCAAGACCTGCTCAATTGGTCACATCAGAGGAATTGTGGGGGCATCGTTTTCGAGTTTTGGGTTTTCCAGCAGGGCAGCACAATGGAGTTTGGGCTTCTGGCGAGTTACGCGGCAAATTAGCCAGTGGTTGGGTGCAGCTTGAAGATGTCAAACAAGGGGGTTATAGATTAGAGCCTGGTTTTAGTGGTGCGCCCATATGGGATGAACAGCTACAGGGTGTAGCAGGAATGGCAGTAGCAAATGAAACAAAACGACCGGAAACCAAAGCTGCCTTTATTATTCCCGCGAACGTACTAATTAAAGCTTGGCCTGAGTTGGGCGAACAAGCCATTCCCGCTTGTCCTTATCGGGGTTTATTAGCGTTTCGAGAGCAGGATGCTAAGTTCTTTTTTGGACGCGAAAAGTTCACACAACAGCTAGTGACTGTTGTGCAAAGACAGCAGTTAGTAGCAGTAATTGGCCCTTCAGGTAGTGGGAAGTCTTCAGTTGTATTTGCGGGACTGATTCCCAAATTGAGAGAAGAGGGAAATTGGCTGATTGAGTCTTTTCGTCCTCAGAGTGAACCTTTTTATGGACTTGCTTCGGCGTTGGTACGGTGGCTGAAGCCAGAACTGGATGAAATTCAGCAGCCTGGAAGAGCAAAAGAACTGATGGCGGACATAAAGCAGGGGTTGACGCTGCCCCAGGTGGTGGCAAGCATTCTGGAACGGTATCCCGGCAAACGGCTATTGTTGGTGGTTGACCAGTTTGAGGAACTTTATACCCTCTGCCGGGATATCCAGGCGCAACAGCAATTTGTGGATGCGTTGCTGGCTGCGGTTGAGTCAGCTTCTCGCACAGTTACGCTGGTGTTGACGCTACGGGCTGATTTTTATAGTTATGTGGTGAATTATCCGCCGTTGGGAGAAGCGTTAAACAAGTACCCGGCACAGAATCTCACGCTGATGAAAGCGGAGGAGATGCAGGCAGCAATTGAGCTTCCAGCGGAGAAAATGAACGTGAAACTGGAAGAGAAACTGACTGAGCGAATTCTCAATGATGTGAAGCAGGAACCGGGAAACCTGCCGTTGCTGGAGTTTGCGCTGACTCAACTGTGGGAAAAGCAGAGTCGGGGAATATTGACGCATCAGGCATACTCAGAGATTGGGGGAGTGGCAAAGGCACTGAGCAATCATGCAGAAGCGGTTTATGGCAAACTGAGTGTGGGAGAGCAGAAACAGGCACAACGGATTTTTTTAGAGTTAGTTCGTCTGGGGGAAGGGACGCAGGATTCCCGACGGATGGCGACTCGTGGGGAGGTGGGTGAGGAATGCTGGGAGTTGATTCGACGCAGAGATGGGTTAGCAGATGCGCGTTTGGTAGTGACGGGGCGCAATGAGGCAACTGGGGAAGAAACGGTTGAGGTTGTGCATGAAGCTTTGATTCGGGAATGGGATTTGTTACGTCAGTGGATTAATAAGAATCGTAAAAAGTTGATTCAAAAACGGGAAATTGAAGATGCTGCTAAGAGGTGGCGAGATAGGGGGAAGGCGAAGGATTATTTGCTTGTGGGGAAAGTGTTGGCTGAGGCGAGGGTATTTCAGAAGGAGGAAGGTGGAAATCTGAAGTTATCGGATTTGGCTAAAGTGTTTATTCGACAAAGTTTAGGACAAAGACGGAGTAATCGCATCAAGTTTGTTGGACTTGGTTTAATTGTTCCCCTCGGTTTAGCGGTATTTCTGGGAATTGTTGCTGAGAAAGAGATAAGAATAAGGCGACTGTGGAATACTGTCGATGCTGCGAAGGGAGAGGGAAAGGTCAATAGTTCAGCAAGAATCCTAGCACTTCAAGAATTGGTAAAACTTGGCGTCAGCCTGAACAATATTGACCTCAGGGGTGCCGACCTCAGCGAGGCCAACCTCAGGGGTGCCAACCTCAGCGGTGCCACCCTCACTGGTGCCAACCTCACTGGTGCCGACCTCACTGATGCCGACCTCACTGGTGCCGACCTCAGCCGTGCCAACCTCAGCGATGCCGATCTCAGCATTGCCAAACTCGGCGGTGCCAAACTCGGCGGTGCTGACCTTAGCAGTACCGACCTCAGCGATGCCAAACTCAGCGAAGCCCACCTTAGCGGTGCCAACCTCAGCGATGCCAGCCTCAGCAATGCCGACCTCAGCCGTGCCTACCTCAGCGGTGCTGATCTCACCGATGCCTACCTCAGCGGTGCTGACCTCCGCAGTGCTAACCTCATCCTTGCCGACCTCACCCGCGCCGACCTCAGCGGTGCCGACCTCAGCGGTGCTAACCTCAGCCCTGCCAACCTCAGCCGTGCCGACCTCAGCGATGCCGACCTCAGATGTGTTGAAGTTGACGGTAATCCCCACTGTACCAACTTTACAAATGCTAAAAACCTAACTCCCGAACAAGTTAAATCTGCTAAAAATTGGCAGCAAGCGGAATACGATGAAGAGTTTCGTAAAAAGCTAGGCTTGAAAGAGAAAGCGGGAAGATGAGGGAATCGTTTTTTCCAGTCCAAAGGTAACAGCAGCATCGGAGGTTTTTCAATGATGTCAGTCGGAATACAAACTCTTCTTGATAGAAGGTTGGGAGTTTCGCAACAAGCGATTAGTGAATTTTGTCAGCGTTGGCACATTATTGAATTTGCTGTATTTGGTTCTGTTTTGCGGTCAGATTTTCGTCCTGATAGTGATATTGATGTGTTAGTGACCTTTGCACCCGAAGCTAAACGAGGCTTGACTGAAACCCTACAAATGCAAGACGAATTGAAAGCAATGTTCGCCCGTGAAGTTGATTTTATCGTCAAGACAGCCATAGAAAAAAGCCAGAACTGGTTACGTCGCCAAAATATTTTAAATTCAGCACAAGTGATTTATGCCACGCGATAACGAATCCCTGATTGATATCGAAAGAGCAGTTACACGAATATTGCGTTACACCGACAATATAAGTCGGGCTGAACTGGAAGCTAATGATGAAAAAGTATCAGCCATTCTCTACCAGATCGCGGTTATTGGTGAAGCAACCAAACGGCTATCTCAGGAGTTTCGTCAGCAACATCCAGAAATTCCTTGGCGAGATATAGCAGGAATGCGAGATGTGTTGATTCATAAATACGACCAAGTTGATTTTGATGTGATATGGGATGTCGTACAAAGTAGGCTTCCTGAACTTCTAACTTTGCTTGAACCACTTCTCCCATCTCCAGAAAACTGATAATTCTAAGCTCAATCGAGAAGCTCAAGAAAAAATAATCCTGACACGCTCAACGTCGTGCCAGGATTGAGATAACAAAACTAGCAAATCACTCGAACTTTATAGCCAGAATTTTCCAAACAACTCTTAACTCCTTGCCAGGTTAAACCCGATTCCGGTTCCAAGGGAATTGTCAAGCTGCCAGTAAATCCACACTCGCCTTCCTGTTTAACCACGCAGAAATCAGCTTGTTTAAGAGTCTTGATGGCACGCTTTGAGAGATTCCCGACTACGTTAGCAGCTTTATGAGAAACCGTGACAGTAATCATGGGATTTTACCCAATTCTTCACGGCGTTTTGCTCGTCAGAGCCTCAAAAAAGATATTAATAACTAAGCGCAATTTTCAGAAAAAAACCAACAGGAACTACCTGTTGGTTGGGTTGATGCCGAGTTTTAGATTAGCTAGAATGGAATGCTGTCATATTGTGCGATCGCTTTACCGTTACTAACAGCAGGGACAGGCACAGGAGGACTGTCAACCGCAGAAGTCAGCGGCGATAAAGGAACGACAGGATTAACAGGAGTCGATGGAGAAGCGTCTTGTCCACCCACAAGAATTGTTCTTTCCACAATCAACAACATTCGATGATTCGGATTGGCATCGTTAGGCTTGAAAATGTTGAGGCGACCCGATACAACATGAATTGCACCCACTCCCGAATTATTGAGGGCAACGGCTGCTTCCCCATAAGACTGGAACGGAATTGGACGCACTTGGAATCCCCCTCGGTCGTAATACTTGAAAGAAGCTTCTCCAGAAACCATCAAAGTTCCATCAGTAGTATGGGAAGCTTGAAGGGAATCGATCCTGACTCTTAGTTGTGCGTTATTCATTGTATTTTACCTCTATCGGTTCAAAAACTCAAGCGCTTCAGCGCTAAAAAAATACTCCCTACACTCTGAGAAAGTGCAGGGATATTTTCAGGAGCTTGGTAATATTAGAAATCGTTTTGGGCAGTGTTAGCTGTTTGTTCTGCCTGGTGGTCAGAATTAGAGTGAGAGTTGGGGTTGGAGCCAAGCAACTCCAGATGGCTAACCCGAATCACAGGTTTAACTCGTTGCTGACCCGTGGTGAGGTCGATCCACTCATCTAGCTTGAGTTCACCTTGAATGCCAATTAAGCTACCTTTATCTGTGTAATTAGCAGCTTGAGACAAGCAATTGTCTGCTTTTTCTGTTGGTAACGAATGGCAGAACAGTACTTTGATAAAGCTTCGTGCAGTCATTCGCTTGCCTACACCGTCTATTCCAGCGGACAGGTAGGCGTTTGGTAGATTGTTCGTTGATATCGCTCTTTCCAGTAGCTTAATAGCTGTTGATTGACCGGCGATCGCATCAAAATATGGTTCAAAAGTAGCTTTCTCTGCTATCCCAGTTGTGTCTGTGGGGTCACCAGAGTCGGGAAAGAATTGTAAAATGCTCATTGGGTGCAAAGAGTAATAATTTGGCTGGTGAAGAGTGACTCAGTACCACCTTGTTTAGCTAGGATTTCCAACTGTAACAATTGGTACATAATTTGCTTTAATCTGCTAATGGAAATTGCGGCGACTTCTTGTTTTAGGTAGTAGACGCGGTTGGGATTTCCTACTCCTGCTGCTGTTGCGATCGCATGATTATCCGTTTCACCTTCTGCTACCATCGCTTTGACAGTCAGCCAAGTACGAAATAGAGTGGTGAGGGTAGTGATAATCTTGACAACAGGTTCGTTTTGATTTACAAGAGTGGTGAAGATCCGGGTGGTTGCGATCGCGTCTGATGTACAAATAGCACTAGCAAGTTGAAGCGTAGTAGTCGTGGTAATGCTAACCAAATCTTGGACGTGGTGAACTTCAATTTTCTCCCCGATTGCAACTAAACTCAACTTCTCCAATTCGTTGAATAGTAATCGGGTGTTGTTTCCCACTGCAAGGGCTAAAAGATTCGCTGCTGGTGTGGATATTGGGATGGATAGAAAAGACGCAGCATCTCTGACTCTATCAATTAACTTTTGGGTATCCCAAGCTGGGATAAGTTGAAACTCCTTGACTTGGGAGTATTTCATCAGCAGCTTTGTAGATTTGAGCCGATTGTCTGGCTTGGATTGTAAAGTTAGCAATAAATGATTGGTTGAAGGCAGATTTACCAAAGTGCGCTCTAGTTGAGAGAGCATGGAATCATTCATGGTTGCTAACAGGTTAAAATTAGGCAAAAGCACTAAGCGCGAGCCTGTTCCCATTGGCGGCGTTAGAATTTCATTCATTGCCGCGTTGAAGCTATCTGCAGTAGGAGGGTAGCTGGAGAAGTTGAATTTTTCCCAGTCTGGATGAACAACTTGCTTCCGTAATTTATTGATGTTGCGTTCAATTAGATAGTCGTCTTCACCCCAGTAGATGTAAGTTGGCATGGTAATCTTTTAGTCCCTGATAAATGGTGAAACAGGTATGGTTTTAATGACCCAAAACCAATAGTTTGGCTGAGTTTCTGGGTAGGTTTTCTGTAGTTGAGTGCCAAGTGCAGCCCTATATGTAGTGTTACTGGGCTGAGGATTGATGCCCGTCATCTGAGCTATTTCCTCTGATATTTGAGCTAATTTTTCCACGTCTATGCTGGCAATAATTAGTCTCACTGATGTGGGAAATGCCGATAATATTTCTCCGGTTTTACCCCACGGGCATTCCATTGGAAGATCGGCAATAGTCGGAAGGAGTAAGGGGACTCCATTAACCCTAAATTCTTTGGCTAACCAATCACCATCCAGAGGGGAATCTTTAGACAAACCTTGGGGCGGCGGTTCAACAGGACGAATTAGGAAACCAGGTGAGGATTGCAAGTAATTGACCTCAAATGTTTCAAGTTCGAGATCTGGCATTGATATGTGGAATTACAAAATTTGCAGTGTTTTTTGCGCGTCAGCGCTCACAACATAGAGAGTTTATTTTATTTTAATACATACGAATAATTATTATAAGTTAGCTATGAGCGCTGGATAATTAAAGGTTAATTTTGCTTGTAGGCCAGTTCACATAGTGAGATATTAAGCGCACTTAGCAACTGCTCGCAGAATAAATCTACTCCTTGCAGGTGATAAAGTTTAATTACAAGAGGTTCTCCACTTTTGAAATCAAATGCACATGCATAGGGCTTAGTACATAGAGTTTCGAGTTCTTCAGAAACTATCGTTTCACCGTGAATAAGTGCATTACGAACGAAGCTTACTATATCAATAGACTCAGCCCATGTTTCAACCGTAGTTTGTTTCCCGGTTGATGGGGTCTTAATACCTGCGGTATTACAAAATCCCTTTAACACTTGACCAAGCCCATCATAAATTTTTTTCCTTTGCCAATCATTAAGACGTTTTTGCCAAGCTGTTTTCCAAGCTTTGCATTTTAGAGAATCCGCTTCTGCTTCACGTTTTAGGCGGCGAAGTTCTCTAAACTCGTTTCCCTGAAGAAGTTGTTGTGGGTGATAGTTTAGATATGTACGGTATAAGGCAAAGATAACTTCCTCAAGGTTGGCATACAGGTCAATAATTCCGAATGCCGTCAACATTGGTATAGTTTTGCGATGTGCATCAGATGCAGTTAAACCATCCCATTCTGCAATTACACAAGGATTTATGTTTTGATCGTCATCAGGACGAAGGGAGGTTACAACAAACTTATGACGCATTGCCCATTCTGGAGCGGCATATTTTTCTGCTGCTATATGTAAACTATTGATTGACAGCGCCCAGCGAATATAAGTACTCCGAAGCTTTGCCCGCCAGTCACCGATTTGTTGAGTAACGTCTTCAATCCACTGTTTCTCTGGGCTATCAGCTTTGACAATAATGTTATCTATTGAGGGCAGAGGGCCAACATTTTCCGCCGGGATGGAGATGATGTTGTGGCCTACAAGATCAATATCTCCTCGAGAATTACTCATAAAGAAGCTACTAATAGATTACTTGATATCAACCAGTGGAAAGCGAACTAACTATAGTTGGAGCTGGGATGCATTCCTCCTTATCTTCGTCGCTTGGGGTTGGTTGTTAGTTAAATGAACTAGACCTGTGAAAGAAGATTTGGAAGGAGGCGTGGCGGAAGTTAACGAAGAACTGGAATCTGCCATCAAGACACCAAGGCTACTACTGGGTAATGACACTTCAACTTTCATCATACGCTCGCTACTGCCATCTTACAAGCTAAATTTAGCACATCCTCATCATCCAGCATATTCGCCAAAGCCAATTTCAAGGTTCCCGACAGAGGAGCGCCTAACGAGGAAGAATATCATCAAGGCGAAGTTGCAAGCTCTTTAGCAGAGGAGAAATAATCGCTTGACCGAGACGAAATTGTTGCTGGCTGTAATCTTCGTCAATCAGTTGACAAACAGTGAAAGTCGGTTGTTTCGGTTTACCGATAAAAGCCACTCCCCCCAAGCCACGATAATCAACAATCCAATACTCAGGGATTCCTAAAAGAGCATATTCTTCAACTTTTCGGGCGTAATCTGTTTCCCAGTTATTACTGACAACTTCTACCACCAATTTGATCGCTCTTCCCAGAGTAATCACAGCTTCTCTTTCCCATAAGGGTTCGCTGCTCTTAACGGTTTCATCTAACACAACAATATCGGGACGGCGGGCGGTAGCTGCGTCTGCGAAAGGACGAATTAAACAAGTGCGGGGAATGAACCAGGGGAGTTTTTCTTCCGTGATGGCGATGCCGATTTGAGTTGCCAGTTTACCCCCCACGGTTTCGTGAGGCCCGGTAGGTGACCTATCAACTAATTCTCCGTCAGCGAGTTCATAGCGGGGATTGTCACGATATTGCTCCAAAAATGTTTCAAAACTTAGGAGCTTT
>NZ_JBHFNP010000352.1:0-74569 GCF_041929235.1 Microseira sp. BLCC-F43 | reverse complement strand
TCAACCGCCAAGACGCCAAGAACGCCAACAGAGAACCAGAGGTTTAAGTCAATTTCAACCGCCAAGACGCCAAGAACGCCAACAGAGAACCAGAGGTTTAAGTCAATTTCAACCGCCAAGACGCCAAGAACGCCAAGAGACAAGGAGAGGTTTAAGTCAATTCTCGTTCCATCCATCGGCGAGTGCCGAAGTATTGGCAGGAATGGGAGGCTATTTTTGCTGCTGCTGTTAGGGTTTCTCGAAAGGTGGTTTGTAAGATGTAATGGCAGAATGCGCCGTGGAAGATGTCTCCTGCACCCAGGGTATCGACGGGGTTTATTTGAGGGATTTCTATTTCACCCTTTTCAGTGGGGGAACGATATAGAATTGGTTTTTCTCCTCTGGTGATGGCGATGTGGGGAATTTCCACGTTTGATAAGTAGGAAAAGACTTGTTCTGAGTTATGGCAGTTGGGAGGATAAAAGTTGTCGGAACAAATGGCATAATCTACGATTGGTAAGATGTTTTCTAAGCCGGGTTTCCAACTGCCGCCATCGATAACAATCGGGATGTTGTTTATTTTGGCTTGTTGCGCGATCGCATACCCGACTTCGATTTGATGTCCGTCAATCAGTACTATATCAACTCCCTGTAAAATATCGGCGGGAATGCGATCGCTTCTTGCTTGCGCTTTGCTGGCGTTGAGGGAAACTACTGCGCGATCGCCTGTTGTTTGGGTGACAATAATTGATGAGACTGGTGGCGGTTCTGTGCGCGAGGGATCTAGGTCGGCGATCGCTACTTTATAATTGTCTAAATCCCTGCGAATTAACCCATTAATTGGATGGTTACCTGCTACAGTCAGTACTATTGCTTCATTTCCTAAGTAACTAAAAGTTACCGCCGCATTTGTGGCAGGTCCTCCCGCTGATACTGTATAATCAGCCGCTGCAATTTTCTGGTTGGGACTGGGAAAGCTGGCTGTTAAATAAATTAAATCTAAGGTCAGCATTCCTACAAACAATCCTTTTTTACCCATAAGCCTATTTTGCGTCTAAATTATTACAGCTTATAACATATAATTTAAGAGACTTGATATGCAATTTTATGCCGGAGCAAACACCAGGTATTTTATATTTAGTCGGGACGCCGATCGGTAACCTGGAAGATATGACTTTCCGCGCGGTGCGAATTTTACAAGCGGTCGATCTAATCGCCGCAGAAGATACGCGCCACACTGGGAAGCTGTTGCACCATTTTCAGATCACAACCCCTCAAATAAGTTACCACGAACATAACCAAAAAGCGCGAATTCCTGAGTTAATCGAACTGTTGAGTCAGGGCAAAACTATAGCACTCGTCACCGACGCCGGAATGCCAGGTATTTCCGACCCCGGTTACGAACTGGTCAAAGCTTGTATAGAAGCTAACATTGACTTAGTTCCCATTCCCGGCGTCACGGCGGCAATTACCGCGTTGAGTGCAGCGGGGTTACCCACGGATCGTTTTGTGTTTGAAGGCTTTCTGCCAGCAAAAGGTCAACCGCGAAAACAGCGCTTAGAAGCTCTCAAAATCGAATCTAGAAGTATTATTTTATATGAATCGCCACACCGCATCAGGCAAACTTTGCCAGATTTGGCAACTGTTTTAGGAGAAAACCGTCAAATTGTTCTGGCACGGGAGTTAACAAAGTTACACGAGGAGTTTTGGCGGGGGAGTATTAAGGATGCAATCGCTTACTATAGCACCCGCGAACCTCAAGGTGAATTTACCCTCGTTCTTGCCGGTACTCAGTTAGAAACACCCCAGATGAATGATGCCGCCATCAAACACGAATTACAGCATTTACTCAGTCAAGGACTATCCCGCAGTGAAGCTAGCCGCCAATTAGCCGCATTAACATCTTTATCCCGCCGCCACATTTATCAATTAGCTTTGGAAATTGGTGATGGCTAATTGCTAATTGCTAATTGCTAATTGCTAATTGCTAATTGCTAATTGCTAATTGGTCATCGAGAAAGTTTATTCTTCCCCATTACCCATTACCCATTACCATTATTCGTTTTGAAACACTTCCTTAGAAAACATTTCTGAAAAAGTACGCAGATAAGGGAGAAATATCGGCACATCTTGTAACGGCAAGCGCTCCTGAATTTCCCAGCTCATGAACAATAGCATTTCCTGCACCAGCGTCCAGCTCACTTTCAAGCAGGGATATAACATGACGCAGAGGGGAAACAATTGCTGTTGTACTGAGTAGATACTGCGGTCTAAAACGCACAGACACAGGTAAACTTGAAACATTTCTACATCGCGGATACTAGAGATTCTCACCGTTTCCGCAGTCAAAGCGCCGCTGTAGCTTTGATAGCCCGGATGCTGGCGACTGACACTTTGGCAAACTTTACAAGCAATTTTAGTGCTGATCGGTAGCAGGTGCTGCACTGCCAATAACATGGGAGAATTTTCCTCATGCTGGGCTGCCGCTTTATAGGCGGTCTGTAGCGGCATGTACATGTGGTCGTCCATCACCTTTAAATACGCCGCAAATACTTTTTGCTCGTCTAGGGATAACCACTCGAGTAAATTTTGTCCTGTATAGTGAAACTGCATACTGACAAAGCCGATGGCACGCGGATCGACGCTAGTATATTTCTTGCGAACTCGACCGCAGTTTCTGCCTACCATCACCGACAAGCGTTGTGGCGGTATCCCTGATGCATAGGCATCTAAAGCTTTGTGGAATAGTTCGCGCGTATCTGCAGCAATCTCTAACGGATTGATTAATTCTGGGTTAATATTCTGCCTTTCCATCTCCTGGGCTAACAACGTTTCCGTTAGCGACCAAGCTTTGGCACTGGCTAAGTTTAGATTCTTTATTAGCTTGTTCGCTGTTGTTTTCCTACTTTCGATAGATGTTGTTTCCGTTAAATTTTGCTTGGGTTGCGGTTGACCCGGAGCTTGATTGGCAGCCACGGAAAGGTAGTATTTCCGCGCCCAAAGAACTGCCAGAGATTGAAGATTTTCCGGCTGTTGGGACTTAACTGTAGCGGCTGTAAATTCCAGGGATTGGTTCATGGCTTTGTCCAACTGGTTAAAAGTAATGATGCATAAGCTGATAAAGTAATAAAAGGATCGCCCCCAAGGCTAGACAAGGGCGCTCTCGCTTTTAAGACAAAACCGTTCAATCATGTAAGTGTAATTTTTAGTTTAATTCACTGTTGAAGGTAAAGTCTGCTGTGTTTTTACTGAAAGATACAATTTAATCTTTATAATTTTATAATATTGTTAACAATTATTTAAAATAATGCCGAACAAAACGAGTTTAGGCTCGCGAGCGCGCCTAAACTCCTGTACTTGTGACTATGGGCACCAAGGTATACACAAGATGGAGAAGGAGAGCCGATCTTTTGCCGTTCCCTCTCGCTGTTCTAAATCAACAATATATCAAAAGATATACAGTTGATTCTTTTGGCTCGAACCAAGAAGCGCCAATTACCAATTACCCATCACCCATGACCGTTATTCGTTTTGGAAAACGGCTTTAGAAAACATCTCCGAAAATGTACGTAGATAAGGTAGAAACACGGGTACAGATTTTAAGGGTAAGCGTTCCTGCATTTCCCAGCTCATGAATAACAGCATTTCCTGTACTAGCGTCCAGCTCACTTTCAAGCGGGGATATAACATCACGCAGAGGGGAAACAGTTCTTCTTGCACCGTGCGGATGTTCGATTCCAGAACGCACAGGCACAGGTAAACTTGAAACATTTCCACATCGCGGATGCTGGAGATTCTCACCATTTCTGAATTCAGCGCGCCGGTGTAGGTATGATAGCCCGGATGCTGCCGAGCTACGCGATCGCATACGGAATGGGCAATTTTCGTACTCATCGGTAGCAGGTACTGCACCGCCTGCAATTGAGGAGAATCCAACTCATGCTTAGCCGCTGCTTCGTAAGCAGCAGACAGGGGCATGTACATGTGGTCGTCCATCACCTTTAAGTACGGTGCAAATAGTTCTTTCTCGCTTCCCGATAGCCATTCGAGCAACTTTTGCCCCGTGTGGTGAAACTGCATACTGACAAAACCGATCGCTCGCGGATCGTTGCTGGTATATTTCTTGCGAACTCGACCGCAGTATCTACCCACCATCACCGACAAGCGTTGTGGCGCCACTCCCTCTGCATAGGCATCTAGCGCTTTTTCATATAAATTCCTTATATCTGCCGCAATCTCTAATGGATTAATTAATTCTGGGTTGATGCCGTGTCGTCGTATCTCTTTAGATAGCAAGGTTTCCGTTAGCGCCCAACCTTTGGCACTCGCCAAAGTCAAATTCTGCATCAGTTTGTTTGACGTCCTGCTTCGACCTTGCTTCGAGCTAATTTCCGTCAGGTTTTCGGCGTTTTGCTGTTTCTCGTCATTCTGCGAAGTCACGGAAAGATAGTATTTCCGCGCCCACAACACTGCCAGCGAATGCAGGTTACCTGCTGCTGGTTGGGATTGAATGCTAGCCGCTGCTGATGCTAAAGAGTGAGTCATCTGGCAATCCAAATTGTCAAAAGTGGTTTAAAACGAGCAAATCAAGCCATTTTGGTCAGGTATGCTGACGCTTATGAGCTTAAAGACGACAGGAAACAGCTTTGTGTTCAGCCAAAGACTTTGGGCGCACCTAGTACAAAACTGTCAAGCGGACTTTCTACTTTACACAAGCTTTATATAATTTAATTTTTAATTATGCCGTATTTTTGCGGAAATGTAAAACTTTTTGTTTACGATCGTTAATAACTATAATATAAATTTGGTATTTTTCTCATATACTTACGTCTCAGGGCAGATTTGCGCTTCAGTTACTTAAGAAAAACTTAACAAAGCCTTGATAAAATTTATTTGCCCAATAGGCAAATCAATCTTTTTCGCCCCTAATCCCCCCCTCTGGTAATTTTGGACAATATATTATAGCAGATAAATTTAATTTTGCCAAGGTGTGCTAGGAAAGGCAGGCGATTGTGCTGCGGAGATGGTAGGCGATCGCGCTTCCAGGTAAAATCGGATTGCATCGCTAAAATTATTTCAATTTCTGGGCTAACTTCATACACCCTTTCTTCAGGAGCTAACAAAATTTTTTGTTCCCCTTGTTCAAGCAAGGCTTGGATTGTATCAGCTAATTCGGTAACATCCTCAATACTGAGAATCCAATTGTTCGCATATTGCTGAACCACAGTGCCGCGAATGCCTAATTGGATAGGGCGACGCTCAAGTTTTCTCAGCCATAAATCCCGCTCCGGGTGCCATTGATAGCGTACTTCACCCTGGTTTAAAGCGCGTTGCCAATCTTGTTCGGTTGTAAATAAATCTCGTGCAAAAGAAGTTGGTATGGTTTGAGAAAGTTTAATTTTGAGGATGCGTTCTTGTCTGTGCTGGGTGGCATAATCAGAACGATAAAGCATCCAGCCAAAAGAAGGTTTAATCTAAGTCATGGGTTCCAAGTTAAAACCTTTGCCAAATCTACCCCCCCTGCTTCATCAGCAATCGAGTGCTTGAAAGCTTGGTAAACGAAAATTCCTGACCGCTCAAAGCAGGCAAAGATTTTTCGTGTCATCTTAGAGATCTGCTGAATTTTCGGAGTTATTGTGTGACCAGTTATGAAAAGTATCGCCAATTTAATTGCTTGTCTAATTTTAGCTGTTTGGGCGATCGCGATCGCCCTCTTCTCCGTGCAAAACGCCACGCCGGTATCCCTGAAGTTGCTAGGGTTTGAGTCGATTCAAATGCCAGTAGGGGTAGTGCTGGCGTTTAGTGCGGGTATTGGGGTGATGCTGGGAGCGATCGCTCTCCCGGTGTTCACCCGTTCCAATCGCAAATTAGAAGATGCTGAATGAGTTTTAAACGAATCTATACTGCCGCTCATACCTGTTCGGCAGTTAGAAATTAGGCAAATGTGCGCTGGGAGTGCAAGTTTCAAGTTAGACCAAAATTATCGCGATCGCGGGTAGTCTTGTATCCCCAAAAAATTTGTAGTTAAAATTTACATAGAAACCAAGCATTTGTGGGAATTGTACTGCTATAATGCCGGTTAAACAAAAGCAGGCAATTGCGGTCAGTAGGGCGAGTGACATCAGGGTAGGGATAAAAGCTACGCAGCCTGTGCAATTAAAGCAATGTCTGGAGGAATTAGACAATGAGTGAAAGATCCTACGCCCAAACCAAAAACTCAGCTACCCCCTCCCAAGCTACTCAATCAAGTTCGCCCCTATTTAAGCAACGCCGTTTCACTGATGAGCGATATGAAGCCGTGGCAAAAGATGCCACAATATCAACAGAAGGGGGATCGCAACAGCCGAAAATCGCCCGTGCTGGCTTGAATTGGCGAAATATATCCATCGAAGCGCCTCCTAGAGCGGTAGAATCAAGCACCTATCCAGGAGGAATTCAACGCAAAGAAGAGGAAGAACAACTTGCGGAAGCGCCAACAATTCAACGTCAGGTTTCAGCAGAATCAGAAGAAAAAAGCACAGAGGAAGCTTGCAATTCAACCAGATCGACAGCAGGGCCAGCACAACAGCAAAAAATCGCCCGTGCTGGTTTTAATTGGCGAAATATTGCTATAGAAGCGCCATCTAGAGCGGGAGTTTCCAGCACTTACCGAGGAGGAATTCAACGTCAACAAACCTCAGAGAGCAAGCAAGAAGAAGACAGAAATGAATCTCTCCAAATGCAGTCAGATGGGGCAATTCAGGCTAAATGCAGTGAATGCGAACAACAAGAAAAACAACAGCAAAATAACGAATCAGTTCAAACCAAACTAACCGTTGGCGCACCCGGAGACAAATACGAACAAGAAGCTGACAACATGGCGGCGAAAGTCATGACCATGCCAGACTCAGCCTTACAACAACCAATTCAACGTCAAACTGAGGCAGAGCAAGAACAGCTTCAAACCCAACCTCTGGGAAATACCATCACCCCGCTGGTTCAACGCTCAGGCGATCGCAGTACCCAAGCTTCTTCCAGTATCGAAAGCCGTCTCAACAGTTCAAAGGGTGGAGGTAGTCCTTTACCCGATGATGTACGTAGTTTCATGGAGCCGCGCTTCGGCGCAGATTTTAGCTCCATCAAAGTGCATAACGACTCGAATGCCGTGCAGATGAATAAGGAGTTGGGGGCGCAGGCATTTGCTCATGGTAGCGATATTTACTACGGTGCTGGGAAATCTCCGGGTAAGAATGAATTGACAGCGCATGAATTGACGCACACCATCCAGCAGGGTGCGGCGGTGCGGATGAATAAACAAGTGCGGCTTAAACCTCAGCAAGAGGAAGAACAAGAAACACTTCAGGCGAAGGAAATTTTTTCTGTTCAAGAAGACCGCCAGGGATTAAAATCCCACAGCTTAAGCTCAAGTCGGTTAAAACCGACTATTAATAATATTGCTAGTCCGCTTCAACGGACTTTAGCTATTAGCCCGGAAATTGATTTCCGGGCGGTCGATGATTCAAAACAAGCAACCCCCCTTAACTTTGAAAGCAGCTTCTTCCGATCGGAAACGCCAGGTGACACCATCGCTGCAAAAGAAATCCCCAGTTATAATCCCAACCTGAGCCAGAATAAGGAACTACGCCAAAAACCACTTGATGAGGAACAAGAAGAAACACTTGATGAACCAATTCAAGCCAAGCAATTCACTAATTCTTCTCACTTTAACAATAAAAATACCATCCAGCGTCAGTCATTGGCGGTAAGTTCCGTAAGTCCTCGCATCCAGGGAGACTTTCTGGGAATTGGCAACCCGATTGATAAAATAAAAGGAGCAATAGCTGGATTTGCCAGCCGACTTCCAGGCTATCCTTTACTCACATTAATATTAGGAAAAGACCCGATTAGCGACGCCCCAGTCCAGCGCAATGCTACCAACCTAGTTCGCGGTCTGCTTAGTTTAGTGCCAAACGGCGACAATATTTTTAACAATTTACAACAATCGGGATCGTTACAGAAAGGTTTTGATTGGTTTAATGGAGAAATCGCTAAACTTAACCTGACTTGGGATGCAATTAAAAGACTGTTCGGTAAAGCTTTAAACTCATTGGGAGTGCGCGATGCACTCAATCCTGTCGGGGCATTTGAGAAGGTTAAAAACGTCTTCCTAGAACCAATTGGGCGCATCAAAAACTTTGCCGTCTCTGCGGGGACAAAGGTGATGGAATTCGCCTTTGAAGGCTTCCTGAATATGGCAGGCGGCGCAGGCGCGAAGGTAATGGGAATTCTGCGTAAAGCGGGCGGTGTTTTTACCAGCATTCTTAAAGATCCAGTTGGTTTTTGTGGCAACCTCGTCGGGGCGGTGCGCGGTGGCTTCCAGAAGTTTTCCGGTAACGTCGCCACTCACTTAAAGAATGGCTTGACAGGTTGGTTATTTGGTGCATTAGCGGGTGCTGGTTTAACACTTCCAGCCCAGTTTGACTTGAAAGGAATTGTTTCCATTGTCCTGCAAGTTTTGGGTGCTACTTATGAAAGATTGCGGGGTAAATTAGCCAATAAAATAGGGGAACAGAAAGTAGCGCGGCTGGAGAAAGCATTTGATTTTCTCAGGACAATTGTCACGGGTGGGTTAGCTGCGGCTTGGCAGAAAATATCAGAATTTGCCGGAAATCTGCAAGAAATGGTAATCGGCGGGATTAAAGAATGGGTGATGCACAGCGTAATTACCGCTGCGATTACTAAGCTGATTTCCATGTTTAATCCAGCAGGGGCAATTATTCAGGCGGTGATGGCAATTTACAACACCGTCATGTTCTTTATCGAGCGGGGTTCGCAGATAGCCGCGTTAGCAGAAGCGGTATTTAATTCGATTGGAAATATCGCGGCGGGGAATGTAGCTGGCGCGGCTAATTATGTCGAACAGACGATGGGGCGTAGTCTTCCCGTGATGATTAGTTTCCTGGCGCGATTGATTGGGTTGGGAGGGGTTAGCGAGCATATTAAGAATGTAATTAAGAAGATTCAGACGCCGATAGAAAACGCCTTGAATAAGTTGGCGAATTTTATCGTCGAGAAGGGTAAGAGTTTGTTGGGTAAGGGTGAAGGTCAGAGAGGGGGCGGCGAACAAAACCCGCAGGAGCGACTAGATCGAGCTATGGCTGCTGCACAGTCTGCTGTTAACCGTTTCACGGGCAAGCGCGTTGGTGCCCTTGTTCTCAAACCATTACTGAGTGCCATCCGTCTGCGTTATGGGCTAAAATCACTGGAGCTAGTGCCGGATGGGGAACGTTGGGCAATTGAGGGTATCGTTAACCCGAAGAAGATAGAGACAACGGGCGTGCTCAGGGGTGAGGATCTCGCCCCCAGCGAAGGAAAAAGGATTTTGCTTTTGGGAGAAGGAGATTTTAGTTTTGCATTAAGCCTTGCTAAGCAGGTTCAGCCAGCACAACGCAGTGGCATAGTCGCGACCTCTTATGACAGCGAAACTCAAGTCAAACAGTTGTATAAAGGCGCTGAACAGAACATTAGTAACCTGAAAAACAGTGGAGTTACAGTTTTACATGGAGTCGATGCCACTAAAATAGACTCAAGCCAAGGTTTATTCACTGGTATCGTGTTTAACTTTCCATTCGTGCCGGGAGATAGACCCACAGCTGTGACACGCAATGTTGCCATGCTCCAAAATTTTTTCGCCAGTGCTGCCCAATCTTTGGAGCCTGGTGGCAAAGTATTTCTAACTTCCAAAGAGTATTGGCTGAAAAGATTTAAACCCGTTGAGCTGGCTGATAGTGCTGGTCTGACTCAGGATGGGACACCGCGTAGATTTGACGCTGGAGAATTTCCAGGCTATCAACACAGGGAGAGCCACGCAGATGTATCCGCAGCAGACACTACAACAGGTATCACTTATATTTTCAAGAAATAGCTTATGAAAGACAACAATAGTATCCACCAGGCGATTGATAGAATTCACGAGTTGGGGAACGTAGAAACTGGTCGAGGTCCAAAGCACCCCACCTCCCCAAACCCTCAATTAGCTTCAGAAATAGCGGACTTTATTGACAAGTATTCATTTTTGAAGAAAGACCAAAACTACGTTGAATTTCTCGAATGCTACGCTGGGTTGCTTCTTTATCGAGATAAGGACTTTATGTCTCTAGGAATTTATGGATTTGATGATGATGTTAGCTTGCATCTTGTCAAGGGTGAAGGTGAACTCATTGACGAAGCAGGTATGTTAACATTTGCCGACCTGACGCTTCCTTTGCAAGAAGGGGATAAGAGCGCAGACAACCTGATAGGAATTGGTTTTGCCTTCGACGCCACACAACAGCGACCTTGGGGTGTCTATCGATGTATCAACAATCAACCATACCACTGGTACTGTGGAACGTTCCTGGAATGGCTGGAGAAGTTAGCTAACCAAAAAGGACGATTGCTGGAAGATCCGACTCCCTTATTACGGTAAGATTATCGGTTTGCTACTTTGGCTGGAAAAGTTGCCGTATGGAGGTATTTTGTGGCTGTGAAATATTTCTAAACGTCATAGATACCCTTCTCGTTCTGACAAATTCCCTACATCCATACTTATCTATTTTGCGAGCCGGAATACCATGCTTCCATTGATATCTTGCTTGCCCTTGTAGCACAATTAAACTTCTGGGATATAACAGAATAGGAATTTTTTCTGGAGTTGTTACATGGGAAAATTGCATAATACAAGTAGACCCTAAACTTAATGAAATTATTGTGTTTTCAAAACAACGTGGACAATCTACATGGTCAGCTATGCCTTGCCCTGGTTGATATTCATTTATAATTACTTGATCGGGGATTTTTCCCAAGATTCTATTATCATAAAGTCTCCTGGCTATACTTAATAGCCACTCAGGCAGTTCTCCCAAATACATAGATGGGTTTACAGAACGTTTTTTATAATCATATTTATATCCGTAATGCTGCACCCTTCTTTTTAAGTCTTCCAACCATGTTTGTCGGTCAATCATCTCTAGCAAATTGTCATGTTCATCTTCAGTGATATAATCAGGAATATACTTCATCCCTGGAATTTGTGTTAGCTCAGTGTCTCGATTATTTTGCATATGAATAGTTTTTATCGACTGTATTAAAAGTATAACTCGCGACAGCAATTAGCGATCGCCCTCGCCTTCCCCCTCCCCCCTCCCCCAAAAAAACTCCATCGGTACAGGTATAACTTGACATGACCGCTAATACCGAAACTCATCAACTGGACAAATAAACAAACCTATGACTGCTCTGGAAGTTGTATCAAAGATAGAAGATTTGGTAAAAATTACCTTTGAGTTAGAAAAACTAATAGCAGATGCTTTGTCATCCGTGCATTATCATCCTCAGCACGACCTAAATCTGGGATATCGACAAGCAATTTGGTCTGCACTTGAACCAGATAAAATCAATAGCTGTTAGATAAAAATCCATAAAATCACTGAAATCATAAAGCTAAAAAACTATGAAGCCATCACCGCAATACGATTTTCCAGTTTCAGTCAGGCGTCAAACCTGGGAAGAAAATCCGGGAGTTGCAGCGCTTTATCAAGGAATTTTCGATGTCACCTTAAATCACACCATAAGCGTGATGTTTGTCCCTGAAATTAAAAAAAATGCTAATTGCTGGCCTCCCAGATTGCCAGAGAATATTGATGAGATTAGTACATAAATTGAGGCGCAACTGATTACTGTTGCTCTTTCAAAATATAGTGTAACGCCAAATTCCTTACTAGCAGGGAAAGAAGAAATAATCTCGCGGGAGGTGTGGGAAGTTCCCGAAATCGGAGTAATCTTTTACGTCACACCTCAAGAATTTGATATTTTTAGCGCTGAATTGTCCGTGCTAGCCAACCAAATTCCAGCAGTTCACAGTTCGCGCCAAGTTTACGAAATTGAAAAACTTGAAGTGACTAAATTCCTACTTGATCGAATTACAAAATCAAAATACTTTGCTGAAGAAGACCTGCAAATGCTAGGGCGGCAAAGGGTACAATTAGCTTATCGCTCCGAGTAGCTGTATTTGACTAAACCGTAACAAAACAGGCTGGATCTGTAGGGCTAGGGAGAACTCTGTATGAATGCAAATACCGAAACTCACCAACTCGACACCGAATTAACCCTGCGCGACTCCTCCCAATCTCCGCTTACTGTCCATGCAGTAAATCTCACCCTGACAAAACAAGACGATACCCTAATCGAGTCGCGTCTCACTTTTCAAGTAACTCCCGAACTTTACCAACGCATCGACACAGAAGCATTATTTAATCTTAAACCGGAATTGCGCGGCTCTCTCACAGCAGGAGAATTCACTAGCGAATCCAATATCGAAATTACAGCGAGTTTAAAACCCGATTTACTAACACACCTCACCCCCCACCTTGCTGATGTACCAACTTACCTCAAAAGCCTAAACCAAGAACAACCCGAAAATCCACTTTTATTTACTGAAAGTTGGTTAGCCTTGCAGGTAAAACAGCACGAAACAGGCTATCGCACCTTCTGGGATTATCTTAGTCCAGAGGCAATGACCGCCGACAGTATCGATAGCGACAAAGTTAACGATGCGATCGTTAATTTTTTCAAAGATTGGGCCCAAACTAATCTTCAGGCAATGAGTAGCGATGCAGTTTCTCAGGCGCTGATTGAAGTAACCAAGGGATTTGAAGAATGGGTAGATACTACTTTATCAAATATCAATGAAGAAAATATTGCTCAAGCAATAGAGTCAATGGGCAAGGCGTTTGAAGAATTAGCTGAATCTAGTTCTTCTGGCATCAGTCAGAATATTTTGTCAGCAATTGTCAATTTCTTTACAGAAGATGACTGGCCTTTTGCTAAAATTAAAGGGGAGCCAGTTTTGCGGATGGCTTTTCAAGGTAAAAATGGTAAGTGGACTTGTTACGCTAAAGCTAGAACTGAACAAGCACAATTTGTATTTTACTCGATTTGCCCCGTTACCGTACCAGAAAATAAGCGCTTAGCAATAGCAGAATTCATCACTAGAGCTAATTCTGGCACGATTATTGGCAATTTTGAACTCGACTTTTCAACGGGTGAAATTCGCTACAAAACCAGTATTGATGTAGAAGGTTCGACGCTGACTTTTCCGCAGATAAAACAGTTGGTTTATACCAACGTGATGATGATGGATGAATACTTGCCGGGAATTATGTCTGCGATCGATGGGGAGGTGGAACCAAAAGATGCGATCGCTCAAATAGAATCACTTTGATTTACGCCGATATTCCCAAGGCGGTGTAAACTTCGGATCTCCCCAAACGCCGCGCAAATTTTTCTTGGCATCTGCTTCTGCTTGCTCGATTATAGCGGCGCTGGGACACTTTTTTAAATAAGGACGATAAACTAAGGCTAACCCTTCTTGAATCAAAACTTGTTGAATCAAAGTGCCGTTGCGTAAGCGAACTTCGCTAACTTTGCGTCCGTATTGATCGGTATCGGTTACTGTTAAAACTACGCGATCGCCTCCTTTTTTCACCAACTGCTGCACTCGACTTTGAGCTTTGATTCCCCAGTTGAATTGATTTTTATCTATTATTTTTTGGCTTTGTTTTTCTTTTTGGGTATGGGGAATCTCCGGCGCATCCACGCAGGCAAAGCGCACGGTGGTATTCTTATCGCCATCAACGACAACGATAGTATCTCCGTCGCTGACTCGCTTGACTGAGTAGGTGGGTGGTCCAAACAAGCGATCGCATCCGACTAAGCTAAAAATCAGGCAGGCGACGCCAAGGGAAATCGCGAATTTTCGAATTATTTGATGAATCGGGTTCATTGATTAATATTAAAAATTGGTATTTTCAACAAACCCGGTTTTTTGGAAAAACCGGGTTTCTGGCTTGATTCGAGATCTTGCTAAATCCATACTACAATTATTTTGGTATATTTGGTGTTGGCATATGCAAAAACTATTAGTCACTGGTGCAAGCGGTTTTCTGGGATGGAACCTTTGCCAACTCGCCAAACAGCAATGGGACGTTTATGGAACCTATTTTTCCAAAAATGTCGAAATTCCAGGGGTAACTACGATTAAAGCAGACGTGAGAGACTTTGAGCAAATTAAGCACCTGTTTCAAGAAATTAAACCAGCAGGAGTAATTCATACCGCCGCACAATCGAGTCCCAATTATTGTCAACTCCATCCTGATGAATGCTACTCACTTAATGTTACCGCTGCTTGGAATATTGCCGGACTCTGTGCCGATTATTCTATCCCCTGCGTTTTCACATCTACCGATCAAGTTTTCAATGGTTTTAACGCTCCTTATAGAGAAACAGATAGCGTATGTCCTATTAGTCATTATGGCGAACAAAAAGTTAAAGCCGAACAAGGTATGTTAGAACGCTATCCTAAAACGGCTGCTTGCCGAATGCCTTTAATGTTTGGCATCGCGCCTGCGGGTGCTACTAGCTTTATTCAACCATTTATTCAAATTCTGAGAGCGGGGAAAGAATTAAGTTTATTTACCGATCAGTTTAGAACGCCAGCTAGTGGAAAAACAGCAGCAAGCGGACTGTTATTAGCGTTGGAAAAAGTGGAAGGGATTCTGCATTTAGGTGGAAAAGATCGCGTGTCGCGCTATGAATTTGGTCGGTTAATGGCAGAAGTGTTTGAACTGCCTCAAGATAAGTTAAAAGCTTGCTTGCAAGAAGATGTACCAATGCCCGCACCCAGACCAACCGATGTATCTTTAAATAGCGAGAAGGCTTTTGCATTAGGATATCAACCTTTGTCTTTACGGGAAGAATTGGCAGCATTGCGTGGTTGTTTGTAAAACAACTAAGTAGGTGGGTGTAGTTAAAGGTAAAATGCGCGATATAGCCAGATAACCGACTTCTCTAAGAAGCCGGGTCAGAAACCCGGTTTCGACCTCGATCTCTGGTGACCAAACCAACGATTTTTCGGAGAAACCGCGAATATGAGCGTAAGTCCTAAATTATAAAGTTGAGTAGACATACAGCAGCGATCGCAAGAGCATCTCTAACTGACACTCCTAACTTGTGAAGAAACTTGTAGGGGATGAGTTGGCGCTACAATTTATCATAAAAAGCTAAAGTATGTGGAAATTTAGAGATCAAAATTGGGCATCCTACCTTAGGATAGGTTTACCGAGTCGCAAAAGTTGTGATTGGGGAGAACATGTCGAACAAGGCAATTTTATGTGTGGATGACGAACGCATCGTCTTGGTGAGCTTGCGCGACCAAATAACCAAACACTTTGGCTCGCGCTATCGCTCCGAGTTTGCAGAGAGCGTGGAAGAAGCCTGGGAAGTGATAGAAGAGTTAGACTTGGATGAAGTCAAAATTCTGATTATCGTCTGCGATTGGCTGATGCCCGGTATCCGAGGTGATGAGTTTTTAATCCAAGTTCACCAACGCTTCCCTGAAATCGTCAAGATCATGCTAACCGGGCAGGCAGATGAAGCAGCGATTGAACGCGCACGTCAGCATGCCGCTCTACATGCTTACATCCCCAAACCCTGGAGCGAGGCAATCCTAGTCGCAGCGATCGAGTCGGGCTTGGAGAAAATTAATGTTTAAAGGCGCCATTGTCTGTGTAGACGATCAAAAAATGGTGCTGATCGGACTTCGCGATCAGCTAATCCGCCTCGTGGGTGATGAGTACGCGATTCAATTGGCTGAAAGTGGAAAAGAAGCCCTGGAAATTTTTGCCGATCTAGAACGAGAAGGCATGGAAATTCCCCTAGTTATCTGCGATCAAATTATGCCGAAAATGCGAGGAGATGAACTGTTGATCGCGCTCCACGCCCGCTATCCTACAACGCGAAAAATACTCTTAACCGGAGACGCGAGCATGAATGCTGTCATCAATGCAGTCAACCGTGCCAACCTGTATCGATACATCAGCAAACCTTGGGATGAAGAAGATTTGGGTTTGACAGTCCGAGAGGCGATTCGCAGCTATTTTCAAGATAAACAACTGAACGAACAAAATGAAGCGTTGCGCAGAGTTAATCAAGACCTAGAACTACTCAATGCATCCTTAGAACAAAGAGTTGACTTCCGGACTGGCGAACTGATGGAAGCGAATCAACACCTTCAGCAAGCCAAAGAAGCTGCCGAGGCGGCTAACCTTGCCAAAAGCACTTTTTTGGCAAATATGAGCCACGAACTGCGAACGCCGCTCAACGCAATTTTGGGCTTCACCCAAGTGATGAGCGGCGATAGTTCGATTAGCTCAGAAAATCGGCAATACTTGGATATTATCCAGCGCAGCGGAAACCACTTGCTCAAACTGATCAATGACGTGCTGGATATGTCCAGAATTGAAGCAGGTCGGATCAAGTTGGAGGAAAAGAGCTTTGATCTGTATCGCTTGTTGAACGATTTGGAATTGATGCTTTGTCTTAAAGCTGAGGAAAATCAACTGCTACTGATTTTTGAGCGAGCGCAACAAGTGCCGCAGTATATAACTGGAGATGAAAATAAACTGCGGCAAGTGCTGCTTAACCTGTTGGGTAACGCACTCAAGTTTACCCAGCAAGGGAGCATAATCCTGAGAGTCAAAGTAGAAAAAAAAGAACAATCTAATCTTCAAAATACCATAAATCTGCTGTTCGAGGTCGAAGATACAGGTCCCGGGATTAATGCAGAGGAAATGGAACTGTTATTTGAAGCTTTTATGCAAGCAAAAAACAGTCAAAAATCTCAGGCGGGAGCAGGTTTAGGTTTAGCAATTAGCCGTAAATTTGTCAACTTGATGGGGGGAGATATTACCGTTGATAGCGTAGTTGGCAAAGGGAGTACATTTAGATTTAACATTCAAGCGAGTTTAGCTGAGGCGTCTGACTTGCCAGAGCAGTCGTCGAGGTGGCGCATTATCGGGTTAGCACCCGATCAACCTGTGTATCGCTTGCTAATTGTAGAAGACAATTGGGAAAACAGCCTACTTTTGCTTAAACTGCTGTCATCGCTTGGATTTGAGGTGAAAGAAGCGAAAAATGGATGGGAAGCGATCGCGCTGTGGGAAAGTTGGAATCCCGATTTAATATTAATGGATATGCGAATGCCCGTGATGAATGGTTACGAAGCAACTAAGCGCATCAAAGCCACCGCTAAAGGACAAGCTACGGTGATTATTGCCGTCACCAGCAGCGCTTTTGAAGAAGACCGATCGGAAATTTTATCCATCGGTTGCGATGATTTTGTGCGGAAACCATTTCAAGACGAAATCATCTTTGCCAAATTAGCCGAACACCTGGGAGTTCGCTACCTTTATCAAGAGATTACCGCGCAGTCGATCGCGAGCAAACCGCCAACAGAACCAGCTAAATTGGACTCGCTCACACCTAATAGCTTAAAGGTAATGCCCAAGGAATGGATTGCCCAACTGTACTTAGCTGCTAGTATGTGCCGGGACGATTTAATTTTAGAACTGCTCGAGCAAATACCGCAAACCGATACAGATCTGGCAAAAGCTTTAGGCGAACTAAACTATAATTTTCAGTTTGAAGAAATTATGCATCTGACAGAATTCGCTGCCCCTGACAGCGTGAACTACAACATCAATTATTTGACATAGGGTTTTCCATGTTCATCAAACCTTTGAGGATTTAGAGATCCAGGTCGAAACCGGCTTTCTGGCCTGCAAACCGCTATAATCCCTAAAAAAACTCTCCCCAATTATGTCTCGTACAGGTTACACTCTTCCAGTTTTCGCCGTTGCATCTGCTAAAGCTGCTTTATTGCACCTGCAAGAAAAGTTAGAATTGCCCTGTGAAGTTGCTCTCGATTTGCTGGGAGATACTGCTTATATTTCGATTCAACAAGTTGCTAGATTAGATGATACAAGCGCTTTAGCAATTACCAAGAGCGCTCCGGGAGATAATTTAGATTTAACCCGCAATACCCCGATTTGGGCATGGGTAAAATTAACTGCTAGACAATCCCAAGCCTTAATATTAGAAGCTGGGGAAGGTTTAGGAAAAACTGCCACACAAGAACCGGCAATTTATAGCTACGCCCGTCGCTTATTTGATGCCAACTTGCTACCATTAATTCCACCCGATAAAACGGTAACTGTATCGATTATTCTGCCAGAAGGTCGCGAACTTGCCCAGCGCACTTCTAACGAAGCATTTGGTATTTTAGAAGGATTGGCATTATTAGGAACCAGTGGCATTTCTCAACCTTTGTCAGCGGCGGATCATCTAGAAGAATTTCAACAAATCTTGCAAGCAAAGGTGAAAAATTGTCCTAACTTAGTCTTTTGCATCGGTAGCAATGGGATGCAAGTGGCACAAAAATTAGGGATAAAAGAAGAAGCGATCGCACCGACAGGTAACTGGATCGGCGCGTTGTTAGTAGAAGCCGGATTGCGCGGTGCAGAATCCGTTCTACTTTTAGGTTATCAAGGTAAATTGATTAAACTCGCGGGTGGTATATTCAACACCTCTAGTCATTTAGCAGATGCCAAATTAGAAATTATCAGCGCCGCTGTAGTGCGAATTTGTGGTAATATTGAAGCAGCGCAAGCAGTTTTAAATGCTAAAACAGCCGATGCAGCGTATAAAACTTTGGTGGAATTAGGATTAGCTGAATCCGCCTTCAAAGCCTTAGCGACAACGATTAGCGAGAAAGCTCAGGCATATGTCCAAAAGTATGCCAATGTGGCGTTACAGGTGGGGACAGTATTGTGCGATCGCAAAGGTAACATCATTGTTCGCGATGCGATCGCTGATGAAATCTTATAGCAACTTGCAACCGATTGAGGTACACCTGAGTTTGTCAAGCGCGCTGCCATTTTTGCTGCCGCTACACTTGCCTTGCGCGAAAACGCTGTACCTCATACGGCTGCAATCCGCTGTAAACTCTTCTGTAGGGTGGGTTAGCGATAGCGTAACGCACCATCCCAGCTGATTTGGCTTTCACAACCTCTTCTTTCCTCTTCCCTCTGCGTTCTCTGCGCCTCTGCGGTTCATTTTATTTTGTTTCCATCCAATTTAGTCCCGCGTGAACATCCACCACTAACGGCACGCTTAAATCTACAGCAGTTTCCATCGTCGTGCGAATCTTACCTTGCAATTCTTCCCACTCCGATGGGGGAATTTCAAACACTAATTCATCATGCACTTGTAATAGCAATCGCGCTTGGTAATTCTGTAACACTTCGTGCAGTTTTACCATTGCAATTTTGATAATATCTGCACTAGAACCCTGAATTGGAGCATTCGCAGCGGCGCGTAAAAGTTGGGCATCGTTTTGACCCATTTTCTTCAATTCGCCTAAATTAATATCATCTGGATTGCTACCTTTGAGTTGGCGCAGACTACCAGCCTCGAATTTAAAATAGCGACGACGCCCCAGAATTGTTTCTACATAACCGTTAGCGATCGCTTCCCTTTTCATCCGTTCCAAATAATCAAAAACTTTGGGATAACGGCTATTAAACCGCTTAATAAAATCGTTCGCACTCGCCTTATTAACTCCTTTAGTTGATCGCGAAAACCGCAAAGCACCCATCCCGTAAATCACGCCAAAGTTGATAGTCTTAGCCAACCGTCTTTCATCAGCGGTTATTTCGTCTTTCTCAAACACTAACCGCGCCGTCACCGTATGAATATCCTCATTATTCTTGTACGCTTCAACTAATACTGGTTCTTGACTTAAATGCGCCAAAATTCTTAACTCAATTTGGGAATAATCCGCCGCTACTAGCAACCATCCCGTTTCGGGTAAAAACGCCTTGCGAATTTGCCGACTAAATGCAGTGCGAATCGGAATATTCTGCAAATTCGGGTTAGAAGAAGATAACCTTCCCGTCGCCGTCGCAGTTTGGTTAAAATCCGTATGGACGCGCTGGGTATCAGCACGTATTAATGCTGGTAGTGCATCAACATATGTAGATTTCAGCTTAGACAGGGTGCGATATTCTAAAATTGCATCGACCACGGGGTGATCTCCCTGCAATTTTTCCAGCGTCGCCGCGTCGGTGGAATATCCGCTTTGGATTTTGCGAGATTTTTTAGTACTTAATCCCAGCTTTTCAAATAATATTTGACTAAGTTGTTTGGGCGAACCTAAATTAAACTTTTCCCCCGCCGCCTCATAAGCTTTCTGTTCCAGTGCAGCTAAATCTTTTCCTAATTGTTGCGACAGTTCCCCAAGATAATCTGCATCAATGCGGATACCAACATACTCCATTTCTGCTAAAACGGGTTCTAGCGGCTGTTCCACTTCCTCAAGCAGCGATTTTAGGCGAGTAATTGCTGCTAATTCCTCGCCCATTTTTGCCACTAATTGAAATGTCACATAAACCTGCATTCCGCAGTAATTCGCAATTTTGGCAATGTTGATATCGGCGATATTTTTTCCCTTGGGAACTACATCTCCATAACTGCTGATGCTTGTTCCCAAATATCGCTGAGAAAGGTCGCCGAGATTACTGCTATCTTCTGGATTTAGCACGTAACCTGCTAGCATAGTGTCGAATACAACTCCAGCTAGTTTAATTCCCTGACAGCGCAATACTAAGCGGTCGAATTTGCCATTTTGTAATGCTTTGGGATATTTTGTATCTTTTAAAATAGGACGCAACCCTTCTAAAACCCTTGCCTTCTCTATATTTTTACCATTTTTATGATTAATGGGAATATAGGCAATATTCGTTGGCTCGGTTCCCCAACAGCAACCAATTCCTACTAATTCAGCATCGCGCGGTTCTATATCGCTGGTTTCTGTATCCCAAGCAACGGGAATATTTGTATTGGTGAAAGTTTGTAGTTTAGCGACCAGTTGGGTCAGCTTTTCAGGGGTATCAATAATTTCAGGTTTAATCGGTGAATTTTTTTCTGACTGCGCTGCTTGTGTTTCCTCGAAACTGAAAAATGACAGTTGCTCACCTTCAAATAAATCTTCTGATGGGGTAGCCTCTGGTTGTTGATTTTCTTCGACAATACCTCCAAATGCTTGCTGAAGTTGCCTGACTCTTCCCAAAAAAGATTTAAATTCTAACTTTTCTAGCAGTGGTTCTAAAATCTCGCTATCAAAACCTTTTAGCTTGCAGTTTTCTAAAGTAACTTCCAACTGCACATCGAGTACCAGTTGCGCCAAGTGCTGAGAATGATAAGCGGCGTCTTTGCCTTCGAGTAGCTTTTTCTTAGTTGCACCCTGAATTTGCTCGATAGAGGCATAAATTTGGTCTAAAGAACCGTATTCGGTAAGTAACTTAACCGCTGTGATTTCGCCAATGCCTTTAACGCCGGGAATGTTATCGGATTTGTCACCGCACAGCGCTTTTAAATCAACAACTTGCTCTGGGAATACTCCCATTTTTTCTTTAACTTGCTCTCTGCCAAACTCTGTAAGTCCAGTATTGCTACTGCGCTGCAAGAAAGTTTTACCTAGATACAAAATCGTGATGCACCCATCTGAATCTACGAGTTGGAATAAATCTCGATCTCCGGTGAGAATTTTGACTTTATATCCAACAGCAGTTGCTTTTTTTGCCAAAGTGCCTAGAACGTCATCCGCCTCGTAGCCTGGAGCGGTTACAATGGGCAAGTTAAATGCATCTAGTAAGTCGTGGAGATTTTTTAGGTCGGTGATGAAATCTTCCGGTGTTTCGACGCGATCGCCTTTATAAGTATCGTCCGCTTCGTGGCGGAAAGTCGGCAACCCTAAATCGAATGCGATCGCTATACTATCTGGTTTCTCTGACGCCATTACTTCCAACAGCGACTTGATAAAGCCAAAACAGACGCTTGTCGGAATTCCCGTGGAAGTTTTCAACCCCCCATCTCGTCCTTTAGCAAAGGCATAGAAGGAACGAAACGCTAACGAGTGACCATCAACCAAAATAATTAGCGGCATTTCCACGGTAGCTAAAATGGATTTTGCGACAAACTCCATTTTAGCTACCAGCGAAGCCTTTCCACATTCACCGGAAGAAATATCCAGTCGCCGATTAAACTCTACCCACGGGACGACGACGCAAGAAGGCTAAAGCACCCCCACTCAGCGCTAAACCAGCCAAAGTCGTGGGTTCGGGAACTGCTGTTCTTCTGGCAACCGCCGTAATTGTAAAATCTTGGAAGTCGCCGTCGTTACCGTTTCCGGTATCCTCGAAGCCAATTCTGACAACACTAGACAACGGATCGCTTGATTGAAACTGAGCTGCATTTACACCTGTAAATAGAGTTGTATCCTCTTCTGCTTGCGCACCGAAAGAATTAAACACAGCTTGTTGCGTTCCACCTGGAGCGAAAGTATTTAATGCCGTTGTCGAGTAAACAATTCCGTTCACCCCGCTATCTAACCCTAAGCTATAGGTTTTATTCGCTATAAATGTGAAATAACTCGTACAACTCGTGCCTTCTGTAAAGGCTACCGTATTTCCGCAAGTCCCCCGCCAACCTTTCTCCGACAGGTTATCTGAGCCTTTCGTTTCCACAAACAAATCTTTAACAAATGTCAGCCTGTTGCCACCGCCTACTTCAAACAGTTTGACGGTTGATTTAAACGCACCATTCGACTGAACAAAGTTAAATTTTACTTCGGTATTCTCAATAAATTTGATGCCCTGAGTGCCAAATCTTTCACCTGCTGTTAGAGAAGCTGCTTGTCCAGGATCCGTATAGCTAACCAAAGCCGCAGTAGCAGTCGCCATCAAACCTAGAATCTGTTTAGCTTTCATTTTACTATTCCTTTTATGGCATAATCAACCCTACTTATATTCAACCTTATCCCTTCGCTACATATGCCGTTTTTTCTGTCTTTTATTCAACTCTTTATCAAATTAAACAGGATTGTAAAATTATTGCAAATATGCTTTATTTGGGGGTTTTTTAATATTTAATGCCCGCGACAAAATTGAATTTATTAAGTGATTATACCTCGAAAAAGCCAGAGCTTTAAATAAACGTCAAGCGGAATTACTAATATTGTCTTTTTTGCCGGACTTTTGCCGTGTTAAATTTCAGTATTTTTAGATAAAAAAGCCAAAAAAACTATTTTTTGGCAGCGCGTCTTAGTGGAAATACGAATAAATTTTAGAGAAACTCGGTTTGTTTGTCAGTTCGACTGCTACCCTCTAAAAGGAAGACATGAGAAAACCGACAAGCAATCATGCAGAAAGCATCTGTTGCTCATCTAGCTTCGGCATCCAGACAAGAAGCGATCGCTGCTAGGGATATTCAACTGCTCGTTTTGGATATTGACGGCACGATCGCGGGCGAGTCGAACCAAATTCGCCCACCCGTATTGCAAGCAATTGAAGCAGCACGAGCAAAAGGGGTGAGGGTAGCGATCGCAACTGGTCGCATGTACCGTTCCGCCTTGCGTTTCCATCAAGCAATTGCCTCGGATCTGCCCCTGTGTGCCTACCAAGGCGCGTTAATTAAAGATCCGGCAACGCAAAATGTTCTGCGTCATCTGCCGGTTTCTCGCCAACTCGCATCCCAACTGTTGGACTACTTCGAGCAAAGCGAACTGCGAAATCTGCTCTCAGTCCACTTTTACATCAACGACCAGCTATACGTGCGGGAACTAACAGAGGAAACGAAACTTTATGCCCAACGCTGTAATATCGAGCCTATTGCCGTTGGCGACCTGCGCAACGCCTTGGGAGAGGAACCGACGAAAGTATTAGCCCTCAGCGACGATAGCGACTTAATCGCACGCTTGCACGGTACGTTGCAGCAGCAATACACCCCCGCCGAACTTTACCTGACCACATCGGTTGCAACGTTTTTTGAAGCAGCTAACCCCTTGGTGAACAAGGGAACCGCAGTCCGTTACCTCGCCGAAGAAATTCTGGGACTGCAACCGAGTAACGTGATGACGGTTGGCGATAACTTCAACGATGTGGAGATGCTCGCATATGCCGGTATCGGCGTGGCGATGGGAAATGCACCTGAAAAAGTGCAAGACTTCGCCGATTGGGTCGCCCCCAGCGTCGATCAAGACGGCGTCGTCGCAGCAATCGAAGAATTTATCCTTTCCCAGTAAAGGCACGGCAGCAGCAAAACTTTGAGCTGCAAACAAAACTTACTGATGTTCCCTACCGCCCAAAAATCAACCGCAAGCCCGATGACCAAGAAGACACGGGGACGCTGGGACGCAAAGACACAGGGAATTGTGTAGAAAAACTCTCCGCGTCACCGTGTCCCCCTGTCCCCGCGTCCTCTTCAACGATCCCTACTTTGTTGCTATTGTCATGAAAATTTAATAAATTAGGCGTGACAAATCCGGGTGACCTCCTGTATAGTGACAACTGTGTGAGGAGCGAACCAGTTGGAGGACCGAGACGAAACACGGCCAGTCGTCGGTCCTCTTTCTGATCGGAACTTATTCAGGACTTAGGCAAAGAAACCCGGTTTCTATGAAAAACTAGAGCTTGACGCAGAAACCCGGTTTCTAAGATCGTCGTGGGTAAATCCTATTATTTATAGTTCGAGGGGTGCTGGTACGCCTAACAAGTCTTGCAGCAACAAGTGCAGCAACGGTTGAGTTGCCAGAATTAATCCCAATCTGGCTTGAGCGAGTTGGGGAGTTGCTGTCTTTACTTCCCCCCAAATGCGGCATTGGCTGTAGAAAGTCAGAAACACTTGACTTAAAGTCCTGGCGGATTTTTCCCAATCAACTCGATAGCGGGATGGGGAAAGCGAGTAGAGGTCATCGAGCAATGTCAGCAAATGGAAAATCAAGCTACTTTCGGCAGGATGCACCAAGCGCAGTTTTTGGTCGCTATCGAGCCAAGGAATGGGGTTAGGAGCGATCGCCCTAAACAAAGGACGAATCTCCGGATCCACTTGGGCAAGCTCGATCATGCCTTCTCGATGGGCAAGGCGCAGCAGCGAGCAACAACGGGCATGGGCATATTGAGCCTCAAACAGAGGACGCGGGGACACTTGGACGCGGCGACGCGGGGAATCTTCCTCTCGTTCCTCTCGTTCCCAGGCTCCATGGGAACGCTCATCTGGAGGCTCTGCCTCCCTTGGCAACTGGTGCAAGATCTCAGCAGAAATACTGCCCCCCTGCCACCCTGCTCCCCTGCCCCCCTGCTCACCAGCTCCAGAGCTCCCCACCCAAGGGGGTGCTTGAGCGAGACGCTGTAACCACGCTGCCGTTCCTAAGTCGCTCAATTGCAAGTAAATCCAGCCAGGAGGGACAACTTTGACTGTAAAATTTTGTAACGCGGCATTTGTGGCGCTGTCGTTGGATTCATCCGAGCAAAACAGATTTGCCGCTATCAGGGTAGCAATGTCTATGACTGGCGTTTTCCAGGCGTTTGCCAGTTTGAGTGCGATCGCAGATACATACACCACCTGCGTCCCACCTTTCACCGCCCGCAAGGGTATTGCTTGTAACTCCAGATATTTCTGCCCAAAGGTAGAGATTCCCAGCATTTGGCTCGATAAAACCGCTGCCGCTTGCAACCTGCAACGTAAAAGATGCGCGCTCGCCGGAAATTCAACCCCAATCGACTCCTCTTTACCTCTTGCCATCTATCTTAGGGTGTATCTTCAGACACACATAAAAAATCGAAATCTGACTAATAGGAGAATTTGTGAAAATCTAAAGTATCTTTTATTACTTTAGAGTTACAGTAAGACTTATATAAAGATCGTATAAATGACTCAACGCTTGCTACCGCAAAAAGGTAGTCCGTAGAGTTAAACCCAGCTTGACAAGCAAAAACCCATTGTTTACTCGTTTTTGAGAGCTTGACTTATGCTCCAACAATCCCTTCCCGTTCAACCCAATTCTGCATCATCAGAGGCATCTGTATCTTCAGAGTCTGCACGGCCATTTTTAACCTGGCAGCGGATTCTAGACTGGGCGCAAGAACACTATCGGTGTCGCACCTTCAGTAAAGACGAGAAAATACCTGCCCGCCCCGGACTGCTCTACCTAGTCCAGCGCGGCGCTGTCCGAATGGTCGGTGTCGCCCAGGTCAGTGCCACGAGTCGCTCAGCTCGCGCCACTAACGCAACGGCGGAGGAAGCATTCTTAGGCTTTGTTGGTGCAGGACAACCGTTTGAAATCGTCGCTCAATCACCCTTTACACTCCACAGTTATGCCCACGTTGACCAAACATCGGTAGTTTGGATGTATTGGCACGACCTCGACAACTGGCCTCACTTCCGGCGCGAAGTATTAGATGCCTTTCGCTATCAGCACCAGCGTAAGTTGTTGTGGCTGAGTACCCTGGGACAGCGGCGCACCATTGACCGCTTGTTAGGATTTCTCACCCTGTTAATTGAAGAATATGGCGAACCTGCAGAACTTGGCTACTGTCTGCCTTGGACTTTGACTCACGCTCAAATTGGCAGCGCCATTGGTTCGACTCGCGTCACCGTAACGCGCTTGATGGGTAAATTACGCCAACGCGGGTTAATTCACACCCAGGATGATAATCTCATCTGCTTACCCGGAGATATAACGCTTCGTCGCTAGGACCAAAGAAACAGTGGCAAATTTGTAGGGGCACGGCAATCAGAAAATCTTTCCTTGGAGATAATTTTCCCATGCCGTGCCCCTACTATTTCACTTGCAGGGCAATCGTAAAATCTTCCCTTAGAGATAATTTTCGGATTTTCCCTAAGCTGCTACGCACCTAATTTGAGAGCCAAATTTTCCCTTCTTCTTGTGGGGTGGGCATCTTGCCCGCCTCTTTATGGGATTTAAATGCGTAGCAGCTTACTAAGCTAATCGCGATCGAAATTGCATCACTGCGTCTTTGGTGTCTCCCCGTCTGGTGCGTCTTTGGGGCAATTTGCATTATCTCACATCTTGCACCATTGTCAACAAGCCTTGAAAAACCGGGTTTCTTGATGAAAGATCTAGGCTTTCAAGTTTAGCTATTTGCAAGAAACTAAGGTGTTAGCCGTGGTGCAAGATCTGAGTTATGCAACTTGAAGGCAGATCAGCTTATTTCACCTAATGCGAACAAAACCCGCGTGCTGGATTAATTCCTGTACCTGCTGGGTTTGCAAAAATTTGGCATAAGCTTCTCCAGCTTGTTGTTCGGTTTGATTGTTTTGTTTGATTACTACAAACAAGTTGCGCGTCATCGGATACTTTCCCGATTGAAAAGCTTGTACGTTTAGCTGATTGCGTTTTCCAGGACACTGGGAGAGGGGTACAAAGGGTTCAAGATAGGGCGGTACGAACTCGCCTGCTTGGCGACCTATAGGCACGGGCTTAATCGTACACTGGGGTACAACTTCTGGTGCCGAAGCAAAATAAATGCCCCCAGGACTAGCAGCAAGTTTTCGCAAAGCTTCCGTTGTGGTGGGAACAAACTCCACATTGGCGCTAAAAGCTTGACCCTGCATGACATCTTCCAGGAACAATTCAACCGTACCACCAGAGTTAGCTGGGCGCGAAAAAGGTTTAATAGTTAAATTTGGCCCTCCTAGCTGTTGCCAGTTAGTAATCTTGCCAGAGTAAATAGATTTAAGCTGGTCTATAGTTAAACCTGGAATATTTAGATTAGGATTAACTGCAACTGCTAAGCCATCAATGGCGACGGGAACTTGTTGGAGAGCGAACCCTCGTTGCTTGGCTTGATTGTATTCTTGATCGAGAATGGGTCGAGAAGATTGAGCCAAATCAAGTTGACCATCTAGCAACATTTTAATCCCGGTGCTTGAACTAGGAGCTATACCGACGGGATCGACATAACGCAGGCGGAACTCAGGTCTAGCTGCTTGAATCGCCGAGTCTACCCGTAGGCGAATCGGTGCCCAAGAAGTGCTGCCACCATAGTTAAATAGTCCAGAAGGAGCGTTCTGTACGGTGTTAAACCCTTGAAGGTTTCCTGGTGGATTTTGGCCTTTTTGAGCCGAATCGGGGAGATTAATTTCAGAACGTCGAGTAAACCACCAATAGCCTGCGCCAATTAATCCTGCTGTGATGAGAAGGGTTAAGAATAAAACTGCTGTTTCGTTTTTTTGAGACATAAATCAACTGTAAAAATTTGAAGATATTATTGCACTGGCTCAAAATCGTAGCCAGTTCTAGAGCGATCGCCGCGAACGATTTTCACGAGTTGAATGGTACTGTTGCGATCGCCTGATGGCAGAAAACGCACGATGCCGGAAGCGCCTGGGGCAGAAAAATCTGATGCAATTAGTGCCTGTTGAACTCCCAAGCGAGTCGGGTTGCGCTTGATGGCTGCAATTAGCGCTTGTGCAGCATCGTAGGATAAAGCAGTTCGCCAGTTGACATCCGCATTCCAAAGTTGTTTAGATTGGCGAACAAAATTTGAATTTGGAACGGCCTTAATATGCCAGGGAACTGCTACTACCATCCCTTCTGCTGATGCTGCACCAACTTCTAAAGTTTTGGGTGTGTAAACATCATCTCCCCCTAGCAAGCTTAATTGTTTGCTGTTGACCTGCACTACTTGTAAAGCTTTATCTAAGCTGGCGGTATTCGCAGCTAACATTAATAATTTTGCTCCCCGAGCTTTGGCTTGTTTAAAACTTGCTGCCGCGCTAAAATCCGGAGCTGATAGATCAAATTCGCTCGATACTTCTCCACCTCCCAAGGAAACGGCAGTGACAAACTCAGATTTCAAAGATTGGCTATAGGAACTTTGGGAATTAAAAAAAACGGCTGCATTTTTTATTTTGAGTTTGGTCAGCATGTAATCTGCTAGGGATCTAGCAGCAACGTAATCGCTGGGAACTGTGCGGAAAAAATAGCGGCTAAATCCTGAAAGTTTCACCGAAGTGCTGATGGGGGAAATAGTAACGAGCTGTCCCGATTCATAAGCTTTTGCAGCTGCCAAACTGACATCGCTGGCATAAGGACCGATTACCCCTAATATTTCCTGATTTTTCGTCAATTCGTTGGCAATTTGCTGAGCAATTACTGGATTATTATCGTCGTTGGCGATCGCTACTTTTACAGGAACGCCGTTAACTCCCCCTGCCTGATTGATTTCATTTTGAGCTTGAGCGACTCCGCGCAGTATTTCCAAAGAACCATTGGGGTCAGTACCAATTGGGACAGATACGGCAATGGTGTAGCTTTTCTGATCGCCAATCCTGGCATTATTGAGGAAAATTAAACCTTCTGGATCGTTTGGCTTTGCTTGTAATGCTGCTTCTAGATTGGCAGCAGCAACAGCGAATTTTTTAGATGCGAACGCTTGCCACCCTGCTTGTTTTTTCGGTGATATTGCCCCGGCAAATAAAGTTTTTTCTCCACCACTAATTCGGAATTTAATAGATTGATTTCCCCATAGGCTTTGACTGGTTTTTTCCTGACTTGTAATTCTACTGCTAAACCACCAAAATCCTACTCCTACTAATGCCAGGGTGATTAATAGGGATAAGACTAGAACTGCTGTTTCATTTTTTTGAGACATAATAGAATAGTCCGTTAGTTTATGGAGGTCGATCTAATTGTTGATTGGGCTAACTACCCATTTTTATACACTTTTTTGAGACATAATGCGATCGCCTCAAGCCTTGCTATTGTGGCACGGGTGCGAAATCGTACCCTGTGCCGGAAGATTGACCTGGTTGAATTTTAACGAGGATTGAGGAGGCGTTGCGATCGCCTGATGGCAAAAACTGAATCTTCCCCGTCGCACCATTGGCAGAAAACTCCGAACTAGATAAAGTTTTTTGCAGTCCTTGGCGAGTATTATCTTGCTTTAAACCTGCGATAATCGCTTGAGTAGCATCGTAAGCCAATGCCGTGCGCCAATTCACATCACCGCCCCAATATTTCCTAGCATTTTTAGGAAAAGGATTATCTGGAATTGCCTCCGGATGCCACGGGACAGCTAACACCATTTCATTTGCTTCTGCTTGACCCAACTTGAGAGTATCAAACGTGTAAAGCGTAGAATTCGCCATCAAAGACAGTCGCCCTTTATTTGCTCTGATTATGTCAAGCGATCGCTTAATTTTATCGACAGAAGCCGCTAATACTAACCCCTCTGCACCATCGCTCACGGCTTGAGAAATCGCGCCACTAGGGTTAAAATTTTGGTCGGAAAAATCGCAAGCAATTTGGCTAATTTTGCCTCCCTCATTATCAATAGCCGAGCGCAACTCCTGTTTGAAAGACTGACTGGCTTTTGCTTGCGAATCCGCGCAAATCGCTAGTTTGCTCAGCCGATTTGTTTTGCTCGCATAACGGGAAAGAACTTCAGCCTCAGAACTAATACTAGGAACAGTCCGAAATATATAACTACCAATTCCAGATAACTTTTTGGCGTTGCTTGTAGGAGAAATCATCACCAAATTTCCCTGCTGATAAATTGGCGCACCTGCAAGCGAAGCATCGCTCGTATTATGACCCACCACTGCTAAAACTTTGGTGTCTTTCACCCATTTTTCGGCAATTTTTTTCACGATGCTGGGGTCGTTGTCATCATTGGCAATTTCAACTTGCAATGGCATCCCATTTATGCCGCCATTGTTATTAGCTTCATCTTGAGCTTGAGCCACACCCCGCATAATTTCTTTGGCAATATTTAGATTGCCCCCAATAGGAACGCTAACGCCTATTTTGAGAGGATTATTTTGACCGGCTTTAGCATTATTAAAGTAAATCCAAGCTTCTGGATCGTTTCGTTTCTTTTTTAATGAAGATTCTAGTTGTGAAATCGCTGTAGGAAAATCTCCTTTGGCAAATGCTTTCACTCCGGCTTCTTTATTAGGGTTTTTATCTGCATTGACTAAAATTATGTTGCCCAAACTGATGCGTTCTTCTAAACTTCCTGTAAAAGGTGAAATTGGTTGATTTTTTTGTGTATTTATTAGTCGATTAAACAACCAAAAACCCGTAAATAGCAATCCTAGTGTAATTACAAGGGCTAAAATTAAAATCGTTGTTTCATTTCTTTGGGACATAGGTAGCTCGTAGTTGAGAAATTACATAACCCAAGTTGCTAGTTATAACTCTCGTGGGTTGATCGCATTGCTAATCGCAAGCTTGCTAATTGCTGATGGGAATATTTTTCGGTTCTACCAGCCATTAGCTATTAGCCATTAGCCTGTCTTGATCCCTAAAAAGATAACTATCAACTTGCGTTACATACTTTAGCGAATTCTGACAAATCCCGCCTTTTCAATCATTTCCTGACCTTGTTCTGTTAGCAATAAATTGGCATAAGCTTCTCCTGCTTGCTGGTCAATTTGATTGTTCTTTTTAACCACTACAAACAACCTACGAGTTAAGGGATATTCTCCAGTCAAAAAAGCTTCTGTATTCGCTTCATTCCGCTTAGATGGACACTCGGACAGCGGCACTAAAGGCAGTTTATAAGGTGGAATTAGTTGATTCGAGTTTCGACCTAGCGGCAATGTTTTAACTTTACACTGAGATACCAATAATGGAGCAGAAGCTTCAAACATTCCTGCTGGATCTTCCGCAACTTTACGAATAGCTTCGGTGGGAGTTGGTACTATTTCAAGATTCTCTCCCTCGTCACCTTGTACGGCGTAACGCTTGATGCTCAGATTTGGACCACCCAGTTGATTCCAGTTGGTAATTTTGCCTGCATAAATATCATCGCGTTGCTGTATAGTTATGCCTGGAATATTTAAGCTTGGGTGAACTGCGATCGCTCTCCCATCAATTGCTACTGGAATTTCTACTAAAGTAAAACCTCGTTGTTTCGCTTGTTCGTATTCTTGATCTACAATCGGGCGCGAAGCGTGAGAAAAAGACAATTGATTGTCTAATAACATGCGGATACCTGAACCCGTACTAGGATTACCTTGATTCGGTTGAGTGTAGCGCAAGCGAAATTGAGGCCAAACTGTTTGAATTGCTGGATCTAAATCGCGCCGAATTGTTGCCCAAGTTGTGCTACCTCCATAACTAAATAGTCCCCTGGGGACGTTTTTGACTTGAGTAAAAGTTTTGAGATGAGATTGGTCGGTTTGATTGGTTAAATTTTCGGTTTTGTCACCAGTATTACTGGTAAACCACCAAAAACCCAAACCGATTAAGCCAGTGGTAATTAAGAGGGCTAAAACTAAAACTGTTGTTTCGTTTTTTTGAGTCATAACTGATAGTTTTTACATAATTTAAAGCATGAGGGAAAGTAATTTGTAAATGAGTCGAAATAGAGCGGTTACTGCGAGCGCTCCCGCTGCTGCCAACCCGGCTACAAATAATACACCCACAATTGGATTGCCATACAACGTAATCATCCACGCCGGTACGAGAGAATTACGGAATATCACCACAATTGTTAGAGTAATCCCGATCAGAATCGGCAGGTCTTTGCCTTCCAGAATGCGGCGGTACTGAGCATAAATTAGACCGCCTACGATCGCAATCGTTAATCCCATGCTAATTCCCGCCGTCACGGGGAGATTGGAGAGAGCGATCGCAATTAACCCACCCTCAAACCCGCTAAATGCCGCCGCACCTAATACTTCCACCAGCGAAAATCTTGGTTGTATTGGGATTGGGGGTGGAGATGGATTTACAGGCGTTACCGCAGCAGTCGTTTGCACAGGGGGAATGGGTCGAGGTAAAGTCAAGGCGGCTAGAACTGCCTGTGCTGAGTGGTATCGCTGATTGGGCGAACTCAACAACATTCGGTCTAATATATTCGCCAGTCGAGGGCTTACCTGAGCATAAGTTTTCCATTTCCACTGATTGCTGTAAGTCTCAAATAATTCATTTGGTTGCTTGCCAGTCAGTAAGGTCAGGCAAGTTACTGCCAGGGCATATAAATCTGTTGAAGGATAGACTTGACCTCCAGACATTTGCTCTGGAGGGGCATATCCCATTGAGTAAATACCAGTAGAACTCGCAGTTGATGATGCTACTTTTGTTACCTGTTTGACCGCGCCAAAATCTAACAGGAAAAGCGAACCTTTGCGCGAACGCATGATATTCGATGGCTTAATATCGCGATGGATCGAGCCGTGTTCGTGAACGAATTGCAGCACTGGCAGGATTTGCTGCAATATTTCTAATACCTGAGCTTCTGAAAATTTACCATTTTTGGTAAATTCTTCCTCTAGGTTTTCCCCGTCGATAAATTCTTGTACTAAATAAAAAAATTGGTCTTGTTTTCCGGGTTGAAGGCTGGGTACAGTTAACTGAAAAAAGGCAAATAAATCTGGAATTTGAGGGTGTTGGTTGCCCAATTCTTCCAGAACTTCTGCTTCGCGTTCAAACAGATTTTGCGCGGTTTTTAACTGCTGTGGGGTTAAGTTTCCCGATGGTTGAAACAGCTTCACTACGCACCGACGCATTGTGGGCGTATAGCGATCGCGTGCTAAGAAAGCCGCCCCAAATCCACCCTGCCCCAACAGCTTTAACGGCATGTAGCGATCCGCCAAAATTAGCGGCATTCCGCAGGTCGTGCAGTACTTTTGAGGAACCCGCTTAAGGGTAGCCGGATCGTCTAAATCGGAAAACAGGTTCAGGGGGCGGGGGCAAGCTGGACGGGTGCAGTAAAGTTCCATAACCAGGGGTTCAAAACAAAGGTAAAAGTTAAAAGGCAAGTAGGTAAAAAACAGTCTTCCTTTCAGTTTTTATTTTTACTTTGTCCTTTTTGCTTTTAACTTTTAACTTCCTCCGACGTGGGTATTTCCTTGAGAATGCCCTACCGTTGCTTTGAGGGAATTGGCTGCCAGCGCTGGCGATGTTTCTAGTATTTCCTTTCCCCATGTAGTCGTGGCGAACGCAGGCAAGATTTCCCTGGAAAAAGCTTCGGCAGCTTTTGAACGGTATCGGTTAGGATTGACCAACACCGACAGGATTCGCTTGACCATGACATCTTCAATTCGGGTGCGGTGGAGGACGCCGATTTGTAATTCCTTCTCAATCGCCGAAATTGAAACAAACGCGGCTCCTAATCCCGACTGAACCGCATTTTTAATTGCTTCGATCGAATTTAATTCCATTTCGATTTTGAGACGCCTGGTATCGATGCCGCAGCGCGTTAGCACTTGGTCGATTACCTTGCGGATTGTAGATTGGGAGTCTAAAGCAATAAACTGCAACTTGTAAAGGTCGTCTTTTTGAATCGTTTCGAGTTTGGCGAAAGCATGGGATGGGGGTACAATCAACGCCAGTTCGTCTTCTAAATACGGCGTAATTTCTAGGGAATCTGTTAGTTCGGGTGGAACTTCGCCGCCAATAATTGCCAGGTCAATTTGTCCGTTGGCTACGCTCCAGGCAGTTCGGCGGGTTGAGTGAACGTGCAATTGCACTGCCACATCGTTATATTTTTGCCGAAATAACCCGATCATGCGGGGCAACAGATAGGTTCCTGTCGTCTGACTGGCTCCTACAATTAGGGTGCCTCCTTGGAGATTTTGCAAATCCTCAATGGCGCGACAAGTTTCCTCGCAAAGCGATAAAATTCTCTCACCGTAGCTGAGTAGTAGATGACCAGCTTCTGTCAGTTGTGCCCTTCGTCCACCTCGGTCGAACAAAGGCACGTCCAACTGCCGCTCTAAGTTTTGCACTTGCAAACTGACGGCGGGTTGGGAGACATATAAGCTATCGGCGGCACGCTTGAAGCTTCCCTCAGCAGCGATCGCCTTGAGAATACGCAACTGATCTAAAGTGAAAGGAAGGTCAGACATAATGCTAAACCTGAAAGGGGAAAGAAGCCTTGAGACAACTATCCATCATCCGATGAAGTTTGCCATCCGCGATTCGCAGCGAATTACGTTTTGAGACTTCCACTGACATCGAAAGTAACACAACCAGGGATCAAGATCCTTGTGATTGCTTTTCGACATCGGGTTTGGGGAATTTTACCAGAGTTAAAATACTTAACCATTTATGCTAAAAATTGCTTGGCTTACTCCCAGTCACTTGACAATGCTGGGTTTATTGGTAGGGTTTGCGATCGCTCACAGCGGTTTGGCAGCGTTGCGTCCTCTGGCAGAAAAACGCATTGGCTCTAGACTGTACCGCATCTTGTTTGCCCTCGTCAGCCTGAATTTGGCTGTGGCAATGATTATTTACTTTTTCAACCATCGCTACGACGGCTTGCAACTTTGGCAAGTCCAGGGGGTTCCAGCAGTAAAACCGATCGTGTGGGTGCTATCGGCGATATCGTTTCTGTTTCTCTATCCAGCAACGTTTAACCTGCTGGAAATTGCTGCCATCGAGAAGCCCCAAGTACATTTGTACGAAACCGGCATCATCCGCATCACCAGACATCCCCAAATGGTAGGACAGCTGATTTGGTGCATCGCCCACACGCTGTGGATCGGCACTACGTTTACCTTATTAACCTCGATTGGGTTGGTATTGCACCATTTGTTTGGTGTTTGGCACGGGGATCGGCGACTGGGCGATCGCTACGGCGAAGCTTTTGCCGCCGTAAAAGCCAGAACGACGGTAATACCATTTCTGGCTATCCTGCAAGGGCGTCAAACCTTAGTTTGGAGCGAGTTTCTTCGTCCTGCCTATTTAGGTGTAGCCGTTTTCGTCGGTGCGCTGTGGTGGGCGCACCCGCTTTTAATCGCAGGGACCGCAAGGGTTAACTGGTAAGCAAGTGTGCGGGTGTGCGGGTGGATGCCCATAGATACATTTAAATCGGCAAAAGAAGCTCACCTGCCCCCCTGCCCCCCTGCCGAAGAAGCCCACCTGCCGAAGAAGCCCACCTGCACAAACAGACCGATCCCCGATTTGGGATCGCATATCTGTAATTCCCCTGGAGCATATGATCCCGAATCGATGTAGCATGATCCCTAGTCGATAATAAAACTCTATAAAACTTGGCTTGAGGGATCATGGTACTGTCGGTGACGGAACGGACTTTTACACAAGAAGTATTAGAATCTCCCATCCCGGTGCTGGTTCATTTTTGGGCGCCTTGGTGTGGTCTTTGCCATCTGATCAACCCCCAATTGCAAAAATTTCAACCACAATGGGGCCCAAATGTCAAATTAGTCGGAATTAACGCGGATAGCAATTTCAAGTTGGCGAATGCCTATCACTTGACATCGCTACCAACGTTAATTTTGTTTGAAGACGGACAGATCTTGCATCGGCAGGAAAACTTCCGAGGGCGGGATGATGTCTGGCAAGCTCTCCAATCGATTTCGCTCACCTGTGCAACTTCACGGGTGCGATCGCGCCAATATCAAACCCATTCGGCCTAAAGAAGCTAGCGAATCCGATTTAATCCTTAACAAACCCACCCCGACCAATCGGGGTGGGTTATTAATCTAATTAGTTGACGATAAGCTATGTGTGTCACAATTGTTTACAGACTGGGACGCTCTCATCTCCGTGTCAATAGAGCTGGCGAGTGCCCAAGTCCAGCAAACGATTGTCGAGAATACTAAAGTAGGCATCAGTCACTGACCCCGTGCCTTTAGGCACGGGGCTTGTTCAAACCAATTTGAACGACGCAAGCAGCGACTACCGCAATTAGACTCAGCCCGGTACAGACTTCCGAATACTTCCCTAGTTCGGACTATCTCTAAGCCTGATTGGTGCAGGCGCTTTAAGAAAGGACATCTTGGTTGGGTTGCGGGAAGGGACATAAAACAAGTTTGCTGGTTCTTGCCCTTATCGGGATTTAAAAACCAGCTTCCCTGCTGGGAAACAAGGTAAAGCCGCCCTTGAAGGGCGGGGTTTCAAACCCAATTTTCTGATGATGGAAGCAATCTATCAGTATGCTTGGCTGATACCAGTTCTACCCCTAGCGGGGGCGATGCTAGTCGGCCTGGGGCTGATTTCATTCAACAAGTTTACCAACCAGCTACGGCAGTTAAACGCCGTCTTTATTGTCTCCCTGCTGGGGGCAGCGATGTTTCTCTCCTTCGCGCTGCTGTGGAGTCAATTTCAAGGACACGCGCCCTATAGCTATTACCTGGATTGGGCGGCTGCTGGGAATTTCCACCTCAAGATGGGCTTTACCATCGACCACCTAACGGCAGTCATGCTAGCGATCGTCACAACGGTCGCATTTTTAGTCATGATCTACACCGACGGCTACATGTCGCACGATCCTGGCTACGTGCGCTTCTACGCCTACTTGAGCTTGTTTAGCTCGTCGATGTTGGGTCTGGTGGTAAGTCCCAATCTAGTCCAAATTTACATTTTCTGGGAACTGGTCGGCATGTGTTCCTACTTGCTGATCGGATTCTGGTACGATCGCAAGGCGGCAGCCGATGCTTGTCAAAAAGCTTTCGTCACTAACCGCGTCGGTGACTTTGGCTTGCTGTTGGGGATGTTAGGCATTTATTGGGCCACCGGCAGCTTCGAGTTTGACGTCATGGGCGAAAGGCTGCAATCTTTGGTTGAATCCGGATTGCTTTCCGGTGCTTTGGCAGCGCTGTTTGCCGTGTTAGTCTTTATGGGGCCAGTAGCCAAATCTGCTCAAGTACCGTTGCACGTGTGGCTACCCGATGCAATGGAAGGTCCCACACCAATTTCAGCATTAATTCACGCCGCGACAATGGTGGCAGCTGGGGTATTTCTAATCGCGCGCATGTACCCCGTGTTTGAAGAAATCCCCACCGCGATGACTACGATCGCTTGGACGGGGGCTGCAACCGCATTTGTGGGCGCCACTACCGCGATTACGCAAAACGACATCAAAAAAGGCTTGGCCTACTCTACCATGTCCCAGCTGGGTTACATGGTAATGGCTATGGGCGTCGGTGCTTACACCGCTGGGTTGTTCCACCTGATGACCCACGCTTATTTTAAAGCCATGTTGTTCCTTGGCTCCGGCTCAGTGATTCACGGCATGGAAGGCGTCGTAGGACACGATCCGGTTTTGGCTCAAGATATGCGAATGATGGGCGGACTGCGTAAGTATATGCCCTTTACCGCAATTACCTTTTTGATTGGCACAATTGCCATCTGCGGGATTCCCCCGTTTGCCGGTTTCTGGTCAAAAGACGAAATCTTGGGCAGCACCTTCGCTGCAAATCCAGTTTTGTGGGCAATCGGCTGGATTACCGCCGGAATCACGGCGTTTTACATGTTCCGGATGTATTTCACCACCTTTGAAGGCGAATTCCGGGGCAACGATAATCAAGTTCGTCAAGAAGTCCTGGGCTTCAATTTTGGCCCTGGGGCAATGGATACCCGTGAAAAGGCGGCGATCGCTCTCGAACATGATAGCCACGACGGTCACGGTCACGCCCACGAACCCCACGAATCCCCCATCACGATGGTACTGCCGTTGGTGATACTGGCGATTCCTTCGATGCTGATCGGTTTTGTGGGAACTCCGTTTGCCAATTATTTTGAAGCGTTTGTCCACGCGCCTGGGGAACATTTTGACATGGTTGAAGCTGCGGCAGAGTTTAATCTGCCCGAATTCGCAGTCATGGCAGGTAGTTCGGTAGGGATATCTTTGCTCGGAATTACTTTGGCTTCGCTGATGTATCTCAGTCGCAAGATAGATGCGAAAGCGATCGCTGCTAAAATAACCTCGCTCTACAAGCTATCCAAAAACAAATGGTACTTTGACGAAATCTACGATTCGTTATTCGTTCAAGGTAGCCGCCGTTTAGCACGACAAGTGATGGAAGTAGACCTGAAAGTCGTTGATGGCGTCGTCAACATTACGGGTTTACTCACCCTCCTCAGTGGTGAAGGTCTGAAATACTTTGAAACAGGTCGCGCCCAATTCTACGCCCTGATCGTGTTTGCAGCGGTGTTGGTAGGTGCGATTGTCTTTGGAGTGACTTGAAGATCTTTCGTTAGAAGGGCACGGCAATCTTCAGATCGCCTGCTGTGAAGTCTTTGCTGATCGATGCCGTGACCCTACAGCGATGGTCAAATTCACGCCTGGTGAGGGCACGGCAATCTCCAGATCGCAGGCTGTGAAGACTTTGGTTATCGATGCCTTGCCCCTACAGTGTTCGTCAGATTCACGCCGGGGGGCAAGGCATTATAAATCTTGGCTGTGAAGACTTTGGTTATCGATGCCTTGCCCCTACAGTCAACGATCCACGGGCGATCGCTTATTTTGTACCACCGCAACAATGTTGTTTTCACATCCATCCACGGGGGTAGGGGCACGGCATCAATAACCTTTGTCGTCATAGCCAAGATATTTATATTGCTGTGCTACTACAGTCTGCGATCGCCGATGATACAGAATCTTTCTCCAAAATCTGATTTTAACCAGATGCGGGCTCGCATCAACCGCAACCCCAAAGTAAAGATTTATCTACTTGCCCTCGACGATAAAAAACAGCTACAAATATTCAAATTCCTAGATATTACCCCGCTTCGCCATACCCTACAACCCAAAAACTACACCCGCGATTTGTTAAGTAAGTCTAAATCAGGATGGCTTTCGGCGAAAAGTAAAGTTTATTCATAATAGGGGCTGCTATAACTGTACTGCTCCTTTAGCAAAAGTTAATGTTTAGGTATCTCGATTTATGCCTTGGCTGACGACGATAATCTTATTTCCCATCGTGGCGTCGCTGCTGATACCGTTCATTCCCGACAAGGAAGGTAAAGGCAGACCGATTCGCTGGTTCGCTCTAGTTATCGGGCTGATCGACTTTGCCCTGATAGTCTACGCTTTTTATACTCAGTACGACCTGTCTTACCCAGGCTTGCAGTTGGTAGAAAGCTACCCCTGGATACCCCAAATCGGTTTGAATTGGTCGGTAGGGGCAGATGGACTTTCCATGCCGCTGGTAATCTTAACAGGCTTTATTACCACGTTGGCGACTTTAGCAGCTTGGCCTGTGACTTGGAAGCCCCGTCTGTTTTACTTTTTGCTGCTGGCGATGTACGGCGGTCAAATTGCCGTGTTCGCCGTCCAGGATATGCTGTTGTTCTTCCTGGTGTGGGAACTGGAGTTAATTCCGGTATACCTGCTGCTGGCAATTTGGGGCGGTAAGAAGCGGCAATATGCGGCAACCAAGTTTATTCTGTATACCGCGGGTGGTTCGCTGTTTATTTTGGTCGCATCGCTGGCAATGGCATTTTACGGCGATAGCGTGACGTTTGATATGCGGGCGATCGCTGCCAAAGATATGGCTGTGAATTTCCAACTCTGGATGTACGCCGCCTTCTTTATCGCCTACGCCGTCAAGCTTCCGATCATCCCCTTCCATACCTGGCTACCCGACGCCCACGGCGAAGCTACCGCGCCAGTACACATGTTGCTGGCTGGTATTCTGCTAAAAATGGGCGGATATGCCTATATTCGGATGAATGCCGGGATGTTACCCGATGCCCACGCAGTTGTCGCCCCCGCTTTAGTGATATTCGGGGTGGTGAATATTGTCTACGCCGCGCTTACCTCATTCGCCCAGCGAAACCTCAAGCGCAAGATTGCTTACTCTTCAATTTCCCACATGGGATTTGTGATTATTGGGATTGCCTCGTTTACCGATTTAGGTTTAAGTGGTGCTGTCCTGCAAATGGTTTCCCACGGGTTAATTGGGGCAAGTTTGTTCTTCTTGGTAGGGGCAACTTATGACCGCACTCACACCCTGATGCTCGATGAAATGGGTGGAGTTGGCAAGCGCATGGGCAAGATGTTCTCGATGTGGACAGCTTGTTCTCTCGCATCTCTAGCCTTGCCCGGAATGAGCGGTTTTGTGGCAGAGTTGATGGTGTTCGTCGGCTTTGCTCAAAGCGATGCCTATAACCCCACGTTCAAGGCATTAGTAATTTTACTGGCAGCAGTTGGTGTAATTTTGACACCAATATACTTACTCTCCATGCTGCGGGAGATCTGTTACGGCCCTGAAAACAAAGAATTGGTGGAACACCAAGCTTTGATCGATGCCGAACCGCGCGAGGTATTTATTATTGCCTGCTTGTTGGTGCCGATTATCGGGATTGGGTTGTATCCTAAGATTTTGACTCAGGTGTACGATGCGACGACTGTGCAACTGACGGAGAGATTGCGGGAATCGGTGCCTGCGATCGCACAGAAACAGCAAATGCCTGAAACACCTTTGGCTTTGCAACCATTTATTGGTGCGCCATCGATCGGTAAATAAAATGTCGCACACCAATATGCCGAACGCCTGAAGGCGCGGCTATACAAACGAAGCCCCTCTTCAGGGGCTTTTTTGTTGGCTATTGTTCAGTTTGACATACTCCCCGGCGTGAACGCACGGGGATTCTTTACGCTTCATCGACTGACGCTACCGAGGTAGTCTTACTCTGTCTCGACGTACATTTAAGGTCGTGCCGATGCCCCATGCCGACCATTTTTATATTTACTGAGGCGTTCTGATCGCGGTCGTGTTCTGCACCGCAATTCAAACACACTACCCGTCTCACGGACAAATCCAACTTGCCCCAACGATACCCACAGCAAGAGCAAGTTTGGCTCGTACGTTCCCATCTGCTAATTACTCTGAAATTCCGGTTAAGTTTTTCAGATTTTGCCTCAACCAAGGTTCTGAATTCCCTCCAACCTTGCAGACTAATCGCTCTAGATAGTTTACGGTTTTTGACCATCCCTGACACATTCAAATCCTCTAAGACGATAGTTTGGTTTTCACTAACAATCTTGGTAGACAGTTTGTGCAAGAAATCTTTACGAGTATCCGCAATTTGGTTATGCAATTTTGCTATTTGAATCTTGGTCTTGCTTCTACGATTTGACCCGTTTGACTGACGCGCTAGCTTCTTCTGAAGCTTGCGAATTCTACGGTCTATCGCTTCATAGCAGGGGCTAAAGGCTTTTTCCCCGTTACTCATCACGGCAAAAGTTTTAATCCCTAAATCAATTCCGATGCTCATGTGTTTAGCGTCGAGTTGAACAGGTTCTACTTCTACTACGAAGCTTAGGAAATAGCGATTAGCACAATCCTTAATGATAGTTACCGAGCTAGGGTCAGATGGTAACTCTCTAGACCAAATCGGTTTTACAATCCCAATCTTGGCTAGATACACGCCATCACCCTTTAACGAGAATCCCCCACGAGTGAGCCTTGCTGACTGGCTAGAAGTGCGCTTCTTGAATTTAGGATAGCCAACTTTTTGCCCTTTTCGTTTGCCTTTACAGGAATCGATAAAGTTCTTGAAAGCTGCTTCTAAATCAGCTACCGACTGTTGCAGGGGTATATTTGATACTTCACTAAGCCAAGCTCTTTCCTCGGTCTTTTTAGCCTGAGTAATAACCAGCTTCTGAAGTTCAGCCGATTTGGGTTTCTTCTCGGATTGTTTACAGATTGCTAAGGCATCATTCCAGACTACTCGCACACAACCAAACAACCGAGCTAGGCTCTGTTTCTGTTGGTCTGTTGGATAAAATCTGTACTGATATCTTGCTTTCAACTGTTTGTCCTCCTAAATCTATTATAGTAGACGTATATCTATTTGACAGCACAAATTTATGAAAACTGAGAAAATATTTTTGAGAGTTACTCCATACGAAAAACAGCAGCTTATAGAGGAAGCTGCTAGGCGTGGTATGACACAATCAGAGCTGATTAGGAGTTTAATAGCTCGTTTCCCTGAACCACATAAAAAGCCGTCCTAGAAGGACGGGGCTTGTATCCCATTATTTCGGTCAAGGTTTCAGAGATTTTAACTTCCCCTAGTAGAGGGGAAGTTCAGGTTAAATAAACCCCCCCACCCGACGATAAATCCCTAATTGACAGGCGTGCAAGATCTCAGAGCGATCGCACTTAACTAAAAGCAATTAGGCATTATAGCCCTATTTCTCAGTCAAAGCTTCCACCCCCGACCACCCCTCCGGTACTCCATACATTCGATACTTGCGAGAACGTTTAAAATACAGCATTGCTACTTGATCTTCAGGATTAATTTGTAAAATATTCTCAAATATTTTCTGTGATGCCACAAATTTTTGTTGATAGTACAAATCTAAACCTTCTTGAAAAATCTCCAAAGTTTGCTGTTTGAGTTTGATGATTTCCTCTGTTTCTGTATCGTAAATTTCAAACACCGAGACAGCCGCTGTTTTCCCTTTCACCATCACTCGATCGACAAATCTGTATTTATATTGCTCTGGTTCAATTAGGCGAGCGATAATTGCTTCGCTAACTAGAATTCCCGCTCCGTAAACCTTCGTCAATCCTTCCAAACGAGAAGCTAAATTAACAGCATCAGCAATCACCGTACTTTCCATCCGTTCTCGTTCACCAATTGTACCCAACATTAAATTGCCCGCGTGCAAACCAATGCCGATCGAAATCGGAACCAAGCCACTATTTTGGCGGTGCTGGTTGTAGAGATTCACTGCTTTTTGCATATCAATTGCTGCCCGAAGAGCATCATCGGGACAGGTAGGAAACAGCGCCATAACTGCATCCCCAATGTATTTATCAATAAAGCCGTGATTTTTTCTAATTACAGGGCTAACTCTCCCCAAGTAGTTATTAATGAAAGCAAAATTTTCTGGCGGTGTCATTTGCTCTGAAAGCGCCGTAAAGGAACGAATATCACAAAACAGCACTGTCATATTTTTTTCTTGATTGTCACCTAATTTTACCTCAACAATACTTGGTTTTTCTAGTAAATTCAAAAAGTCGTGCGGCACAAATCTGCCGTAGGCTGCATTCAGTTTGGCGAGGCGAATTTGCGTGTTAATTCTGGCTAACAATTCCTTCTTAATAAAAGGTTTAGTTATATAATCATTGGCTTCTAAGTTAAAAGCTTCTACTAAGTCTACTGTTTGATTTTTAGCCGTCAGCATCAAAATCGGCAGTTCTAAAGGCGAGTATTTTTTGCGAATTTCTCGACACACTTCATAACCTGTCATTCGCGGCATCATTACGTCGAGTAAAATCAAGTCTGGCTTCAATCCCTCTTGAATCATAGTTAAGGCTTCTAAGCCGTTACTTGCTTGAGTTATGTCGTAGTTTTCTAGGCTCAAACTATTGATTAGTACCTGAATATTAATGGGTTCATCATCTACTATTAAAATTTTAATTTTGTCTGTTTCTTCTGATTCTCGATCGACCGCCAGCCGAGAATTTATAACAGGTAGTTGGGTGGCAGATTGAGTAGTTGCTAAATCTCGATCGCTCTTAATTAAACGCGATCTTTTGCTGCTAACTTCTGGCTGACTTTGAGATCCTGGCAAAGTAAAAGTAAATTGAGAACCAACGCCTACAGTTGAAGATACCCAAATTTTCCCTCCGTGCAATTCAACTAATTGTTTAGCAACAGCTAAACCCAAACCCGTACCGCCGTATTCTCTAGCAGTGGAACCGTCTGCTTGTTCAAAAGATTCAAAAATTTGCTCTAATTTATTTTCGGGGATGCCAATCCCAGTGTCAGATACAGTAATGGCTAATTGGGAATTTGGCATGGACGATCGATCGTTGTCTGCGAGCAATTCTGCTGAAATTTCAACTGTACCAATTTCGGTAAATTTAATCGCATTGCCGATTAAGTTGTACAGTATTTGTTCCAATCGATTTTCATCGGCTGCTATTGGTGGCAAATCCGGACTAATTGAGTTAATTAACTGCAATTTCTTTTGACCTACTAATGGTTTAGATAAGGTCAGGATTACATAGACAATTTCTCGCAATCCGACAGGCTTAATTTGCAGTTCAATAGTTTTATGTTTGAGTTGTGAAAAATATAGAATGTCGTTAATTAAAGTAGACAATCTTTTCCCAGAAGATGCAATCAAAGCTAAGTTAACATTAGTTTGCTCTGGCAATTTTCCAGTAGCACCGTCTATTAAAGATTCTGCAATGCCAATAATTCCGTTAAGGGGTGTGCGGAGTTCGTGGGAAGTATTGGCGAGAAATTCGTCTTTAAGTTTATCAAGTCGCTGCAATTCGTCATTTTTAGCTTCTAATGTGCTAAAAGATGCTTGCAGTTGTGCAGCCATGCTGTTAAAAGCTTTAGCAAGTATACCCAATTCATCAGATCGATCGAGCTTGACAGTTTGGTCAAATTGTCCTTCAGACAAAGCTTTTGCTGCATCTTTCAGTTGTAAAATAGGTTTGGTAATCCAGCGGGAAGTGATAATTCCTAAAACTGTTGCCATTCCCAAAGCTGCCAGACATAGCAACGCAGTAGTGCGACTGTTGGCATCGATTTGTTCCATAAAGTCGGATTCGGGAACGACGACGACAATCAGCCAGTCTAAGCCTTTGCCGTCTTGGAATGGCAGGACTTTTAAAAATTGTCGCTGACCGTTTATTTCAAAATTGAGTTGCTGCGAATTTCTAATTTCGTGCAAGTTTTGAAATTGAGTCGCTAAGTATTTGGCTGTAGCTTGAGTTACTGCATTGCCACTCTCTACTACTTTGAACAGTTCTTTTCGATCTTTTTGGATGCGGAACGGTTTTTCCAGGGTGGAAGTTGCTAACAGCGTGCCATTTCTTTCGATAATAAATGTCTGTCCGGATTTGCCAATTTTGAGGCTGTTTAAAAATCTACCGATACCGTCTAGGCGCAAGGCAGAAACTAATACTCCTTCTAGTTGGTTTCGATCGTACACTGGTTGAAGAGCGCTAAGTATTAATGTTGGTTCTAGAAACGAGATATAAACTGAACTCCAAGTTGCTTTGCCTGCTTTTGCTGCATTTGTGTAGGAAGTGTGTTGCCGCATATCAAATTTTTTAACATTGGTTGCTACTCTGGTGGTGCGATCGCCTGTATCGTTAGTATTGAAAGAATAGAAATCAAAACCAGTAGACGGGTAGGCTTGGTTAATCAATAAAGTGCCGTCTGACATCTGTTCTCCGGCGCGATATTCTCCATCCTTGTTGCCGACCCCTGTAAAATTAATATTAGGATATAGCTGTACTTGCCGCCAGAGATATTTCTCCCAAGTTGACAAGTCTTTCATATTCAAAAGACCCAATTTTACTGCATCCAGCTTGGTTTGATTGATTTGGTGGGGAGTTTCCACATAAGTTTTCACATTTTGCTCGATGCGATTGCTAACTTCGCTCATCAACTGGCTGGCAAGATCGTTAACAGCCTTTTGACCATTCCTAAATGATAAATACCCCACCAGCCCCACTGCTGCAAATATTTGTAGGATAAAGGGAACTATCAGAACAGTTCGCAGGTTAACTTTTCCAGAAAGTTTGGCAGTTAAACGGTTTATAGAAAGAGTTGACATAGCAGTAATTTAGCCTGAAATAACCAGTTTGTACTCATATCAAAGCTGCACCGCCATCAACTGCTGAAACAGTTGTACACTAAATGTATTATGACTTAGGCAAAGCAGTAAAAACAGGAAAGAAAGTAAAAACTTTTGTTGCTAGCTGTCTTAATACTACTTTTGACACTTGTTGATCGCAGTGAAATAGGCTATAGTAGCCCTAAATCATTTGTGAATTTCTTACTCCCTCCCCTTAATAAGGGTCGGGTTGGGGTGGGGTAAAAAACTTTACGACTCTGATGTTGCGTTGATCTCCACAAGTTTACCTTGATACTGCTCCGAAAAACTTACCCAAACCTAGTTAAACTTGTTAACTAGACGCGGAATTTTCTTCCTGCATCAACCAAGGGTGTCAGCACCTTCTTGTCCGCAGGCGTTAAGTTTAGGTCGAGCCGACCTTACTTTTTCTTCAGGGGCCGCTTCCAAATTAATTGAGGCATTCAAATCCCTGTCCATCACGTTGTCACAATTTTGGCAATCAAACACTCTATCCCTTGGCTTCATTTCCTGAACGTGACCGCAACAAGAACAGGTTTTAGACGAAGGAAACCATCGGTCTACTAACTCAACTGACGTACCGTAATGGCTTTGCTTGTAAACCAATTGACGACGCACCTCATAAAGGTTAAATATACAGCGATCAACTCAAGCTTGCGCTTTCCGCCCATTCCGATGTCCTCTAATTATCTTTTTTGGGTGGTTTTCGAGAGATAGAAGCAAGTTCAGCAGGATTCAGCGGCAGACAGCGACCCAGCTTGGTTAGCTCCAAGTAAGTAGGGGCATCGGCTTCTGCGATCAATTCTGCCAAGCGTGGCGCACAAATGCCAGAATCCTTAGCTAGTTGTTCTACATCGAACAGAGACAGTACTTGGGCAAGCGTCCTCTGTTTATATCTTTGTTTCAATCCTTCTTGGATTAGAAGACGAACTTCTTGAGACAGAGAATTACCAGAATTTTGGGTTTCTTGTTCGAGCAAGTTTCTTAGGTCGCCTACATCTACTGCTATGCGCTCTCTGCCTACTTTTTGACAACTCCCCTGCCTGAAGTCGAGAGGATTGTTGGTTCATCGGGATAACTCATGCTACTTGCCCTCCCCAAAATTCACTGCGATGTGCCCCACCGCTGTATATCCACGTTGCAAAACAACTTGCGCTGCTGCTACATCTCGATTCGTTTCATATCCACATTCAGGACATTTATGCATCCGTTGAGACAGTTCTTTTTTGCCTGTATGAGATTGGCATCTTGGGCATGTCTGGCTAGTGCCATTGGCATCAACTTTGGCGAAATATGCACCGCGCTTAAAACAAACATGTCCCAAAATATTAAGGAACTGCCCAAAACCAGCATCAAGAGTGTGCTTACACAACATTCCGGCTGACATCGCTTTGAGATTCAAATCCTCAGCAAATATCATCTGCCCTTGGTCGCATAGGTAATGAGCGGTCTTAAAGTGAAAGTCCTTGCGTGAATTCGAGATGTATTCGTGGTGCAAGGCAATCCGACTGTGCAATTGACGATACTTCCTAGAGCCTATGAGCTTACGCTTCAGTTGACGTTGCAGCAATTTCAGCTTGCGTTGTCCATCCACAAAGAATCGAGGTCTATCAATCAACTCCCCATCAGAAGTTGCCAAAAAGTGTTCTAGACCCAAATCAATCCCTAGTCCACGACCCGATGGTAAAGGTTGAGGCAGATCAACCTCTAATGCTAATGAGAGCATGGCATAGTAACCAGAAGCTCGCTTAACAATGCGGATTTGCTTCACTTCAAACCCTTGTGGAATGGGGCGTGATAAGTGCATTTTCACCCAGCCAATCTTAGGGAGATTGACCTCGTGATTTCGATCAAACTTCCTAACAACTTCCTGATTCAACTGCGGAAACACGAAGGAGCGCATCCGTTTTTTGAATCTAGGAAAACCATGTCCTCTTTCCCACATCGCCACAAATGCCGCTTCTAATTGCCGCAAGACTTGCTGCAACACATGAGTGTGAGGCAGTTTGAGGAAGGGATTTGACTTCTTAGCCTCAGCCAATGACTTGCACTGAGTATAAAAGGTTGGTCTAGGCGCATCAGCAGGAATGATATATTCCTGCCTGATACTGCAAGCATTGATATCGCACTTACGAGAATTAACCCAGTCCTTTCGTTCGCGCAATGCATAGTTGTAGACCTGCCGACAAATACTGAGCCAAAGATCAAAGGTTTCGCGTTGCGCGTCTGTGGGAATGAGTTTGTACTCGTAGGTTAGATTCAGCATACAAGCATTATATCAACCGCCTGAATAAATGAGTATGTGTTTATTCAAAATCCTCAAGGACAGCGTCAAGTTGGAAAAAGCCGTCCTAGAAGAACGGGGCTTGTATCCCATTTTTTTCGGTCAGGTATGCGATCGCATCTTGAAATCACTCTTGCGGTTTTTGTTGAGCTTTCTGTTGTTCGTTTTGCTCTTGCTGTACGCTCTGAACAACCAGATATTCCACCAGGTTAGCCACCGTCCTTAGTTCTCGGTCAGCGCGCTCTACTAGATACTTGTATATCTCTTCAGAAAAATAAACTGTTACACGGGGTCTAGCCACAGCAGAGTTGCATGATGTTGCGTTGATCTCCACAAGTTTACCTTGATACTCTACTTCTACCCATTTTACCTCATATACTCCTATTGCACTATTTACGTTAAACATCTACTATTGCATTAGCAAGCAAAAACCAAACCCCCACCGCTACTGACGCCAATCAAGACACGATGGGGGCTTGGACTCCTACGGAGCAAAATTCTATGATATCAACACCGCAGCCCGTCCCGGAACTAATCAAAGCCACAAGTTTGAATGACCCAGAAGGCAGGCAACCGATCCGCTTGCTTGCTTGTGGCGTTCCACTGGGGATAGAAAGCGTCATTCATCAACTGCACGTAGTGCGTTTTGCAGAGGTTGGCGAATGGAGTCCACCGTTACCTTCGCCGGTTCAGGGTGAAGTGATTCGGATTTTGACTCGCTATTTTACCCGTTCAGGACTGACGCAACGCCTCTATTTTTAGGTTGCGTTAAGTGATGAAAGCAGAGCGATCGCATTAGGTTAGAGCTAGTGCGATCGCTTTCTGGCAAGGATACTGCCTACCCATTTCAATTTGTCATGCTACTATAGCACAATATTTTATACTATACAATATAGTAAGGCAAAATAAAGGAGATAAAATCTTGATAGAACTGGAGGCGAGAGAGTTAGTGGGCGGAAAACGTAAACTTGAGTTGATAGCGGTGTACATAACCAAAGAAAAGAAAGTGGCTTTAGAGGAATGGGCAGCCTCAGAAGAGCGATCGGTTTCTTGGATAGTCGCTAAGCTGATTGATAAAGCCCTCAGCGCCCGCCAACAGCAGCAGGAAGGTGCGGATAATGACAATTGACGCACATGGCTATCTTGAAGATCCGGAAGATGAAATCCGGCGCATGGGAAAGCCTCAAACCGAACCTGTTGTGGCGGGTACAAGAAAAAAAGCAGTTGAGCGCTGCTTACAAGCAGCAAAAGGACGACAGCTACTCGCAGTTCAACATTTCCAGGGGAACATTTGGCAGTGTATTTTTCCAGGAGGCGAAAATGAAGACTAAAGGCGCTATTGTTTGGAACTATAAAGAGGGTTGGACTTCGACCGAACTCGAAATTCCTACACCGGGACAAATTGCAATCTTCATTGATTATCCTGATGACGATCTGAATATGCCAATCGTTGAGCCAGAAGTAGAAGAAATCCTGTCCAGTTTAGGCTATATAGGTGAGGGACGCTATATAGGAGAAAACGATATTATCAATCCATTAGAAACAAAAAGTGTCACCTATGTAGGAGCATTTTATATTGAGGATATGAGTCAACATCTGAGCATTTTAAATCAAACAAAAATTCCTCTGGAATGGTTTTATACTTTAAATTCAGAGGGGAATATTGCTCCTGTCAGAAATAACACTGTTCCCGCGTAAATTATAGAAGAGCGATCGCACCTGTAATTGAAAGGTAATAGAGGATGCGATCGCACTCTTAATTGGTAGCTGGTAAAGTGCTTCGCACCTTGCTAATTCTATTTAGCCGCCAGCACTAACTTGCAGTGAGTCTAGGAAGGGCTAAGTCATGGTGAGGGGGATGTGTTAAACTAAGAAAAGGAAAAAATAAAATCAATATTGTTAAGAATGCCTCGAACTTTTACAGCAATCGTTTATTGGGAAGAAGATGTATATGTGGCAGAATGTCCTGAAGTAGGGACGGCTAGCCAGGGAGAAACGATTGAAGAAGCGATCGCTAATCTCAAAGAAGCAACAGAACTCTATTTAGAAGAATTCCCTTTGCCTAAAACTTCTCCTCGTATGTTAACTACATTCGAGGTGTTGAGCGCCTAGACTACCACGAGTCAGTAGTGCGGAAGCTATACTTACTTTAGAAAGCTTAAGGTTTATTGAAATTTAGGATAGACTTGGAGAAACTTGACGGTGAAAAAAATGGAAACCTGGCAAGAAAGTATTAGCATTGACTCCAAGGTTTGCCACGGGAAACCTTGCATTAAAGGAACGCGCATCATGGTTTCAGTTATCCTTGATAACCTAGCAGAAGGACTGACGCCGGAAGAAATAGTGGCAGAATATCCACCATTGACTTTAGCAAATGTTTTAGCAGCGATCGCTTATGCTGCTGCACTGACGAGAGAAGAAGAATTGTTGCCGCTTAGATAGATTGCAATGCTGGTTAAATTGGATGAAAATTTGAGTAGCACCCACGCCGAGTTTCTGCGACAGGCTGGTTACGATTGCGATCGGGTTACTGACGAAGGATTATCGGGTGCAGATGACGAGGTTGTATGGCAACAGGCTTGTGCTGAGGGGCGTTTTTTTATCACCCTTGACTTAGATTTTTCCGATGTTCGCCGTTTTCCACCAGGAAGTCATCCCGGTATCTTATTGTTGCGTCCCCGTAGTCGTAGCCGTCAGGCGGTGCTAAATCTTCTTTCTCGTGTTTTGAGCGAACAACCATTAGAAAGTCTGCAAGGTTGTTTAGTAGTTGCAGATGAAATACAGACCAGAATTCGTCGTCCACCAGTCTGAGTTTGAGTAGTTGGGTAAGTAAATGAGTTGAGCGATCGCATTCTTATTTTATACAAACATGCTCTGGCAAAATTTAATTTTTGTACATTCGTGAAAATTCGTAAAATATTATTAGATTAAAATACGAAATATTTTTGACGGAAAAAGTAGGAAAATGTCGGTTAAATAGGAAAAAGTAGGAAAATGTTAGATTATAATAAGTAAAATTACTAAATTTACTCGACCGATGAACATTGAACAAGTCTTAAAACTAGCCGACCGCTTAGTTTTTGCAAAGACTGGAAACCATCTGGACGATCTGCAACAAGCTATTGTGCGGGGAGTTTGTCAAGGTCAGAGGTACTCGGAAATAGCGCGGGAATTTGGTTGTACTCCGGGTCACGTTAGGGATGTTGGCTCCCAATTGTGGAAGACAATATCAGATGTATTAGGGGAAAATGTTAGTAAGAACAATTTTCGAGCCACAATGGAGAGGCTTCGATTCTCTAATATCTCAAATTTTGGTAAAGGTTTTGTCCAAATTGGTAAAGTCAGCGTCTGTGCAGATAGTTTTCAATCTGCACAACGTGAAAAACAAGCATCTAAAAAAGATAAAATAACAACAGATACTGGGGTTGCAGCAAGTTGGGATGAATTTATCCAAATTATTGAAAACCCCGCATACCAAAAAGCTAAAGGCTACTATTACAACGGAAAAATGAAGATTGAAACCATGCCAGTTGGGTGCGATCGCGCCAGCCAGCATGGAATAATGACATTTGCTATCAATCTATTCTGTACCCTCAAAAGCATTCCTCATCGGGGACTGGTTAACTGTAGCTATCGACAAACGGGTGTGCTAGAAGCTCAGCCAGATACATCTTATTATTTAGGTGAAAAAGTTCAATCAGCACCTACGGGTAGTTCTATTGTCGAACTCGCTCAATCCTCACCGCCTAATTTAGCGATTGAAATTGTCGATACTACTTTAGCCGATGATAAAGGTGAGAAACGGTTACTATATGAAGAACTAAAAGTAGATGAGTATTGGGTAGTAGATGTACAAAAAGCCGAAATTGTGGCATTTGAAATTTTAGCCGATGGTGGAAGTCGGCGGATTTATCAATCTCAGATAATACCGGGGTTAACTTTCTCTTTATTAGAAGAAGCATTAGAACGCAGCCGACAGCCAGATCAGTCACAAGTAGGAAACTGGTTATTAACCCAATTTCAGCAAGTGTAGAAATAGAGAGAAAGCGATATGCCTACGGCACACTATGCGATCGCTATTAATTTTAGAGGCAAGCAATCGCAGTTGATTTTTCGGGTATGCGATCGCTTCTCCTAACTCCTACTTCATTTCTTGTTTTTTCCCTACAGCTTCCCTGCGATCGCGCAAACGTTTTTTATATTTCTTTACAAACCTATCTGCTAAATTACTAAATTTTTTGGCTTTTTCTTCAAGCAGTCTGCCCATTTCCACCAATTCATCCAGTTCTTTGTCATTCGGCAACTGTTTCATGACAAGTTCTCCAAGCGAGCAATAACTTGGCTCAATTGTAACTTAATTTCTAGGGTGACGCCTAGTAAAGTACCTAAATCTTCCCCCGCATCTTGAATGAGATTGGCAGGCACATCCGCTGGCGAAATTTCCTCAGCCATAATCTGAATTTCTCTTTTATAGGTTTCTACCAAGGAACTAACATTATTCAAATATGTAAAAAACTGAGCGAGTCTAGGATTCTCAGGAAATTGAGATAGTGCCGTTCTGGTTAGGTTGAGTCCCCTAGCTGCTTCTTGCTCAATCTGGGTTAATTCTTGGTTCAGTCGGTCAATAAGAGCTAAGATTTCCGAAGGAATTGTCATATTTGTAAAATTTAGGCGGAAATATGCAGGCTCACCTCAGTCAACATATCATTTGATCGACCACTTGCTTAAATTAGCGCGATCGCTATTCATTTTAGAGGCTAGATCGCAGCTGATTTTTCAGGTATGCGATCGCGCTATAAGGATAATGTGCCAGAATAGAAAAAATTGTGTTATCTCTTTTCATCTATGAGTACCCAAATCACTATCACCTTGCCTGATGAAGTCTATCATCAAGTTGAACGACTGGCACAACTAACCAGCCGCGATATTGCTGATGTACTGAGTGATGCAATTAAACTTTCAATCCCAGAATTAGGCTGACAAACTGAACTAATTGAATCCGGATCTCGACTCTCTGACGATCGAGTAATTGCTCTGACACAGTTGCAATTGGAACCAGAGCAGGATAAACGTCTAAGCAATCTGTTAAATAGGCAACAAGAGGGAATTATAACTGAAGCCGAACAGATAGAATTGTCAAGCTTAATGCAGATTTATCAAGAAGGACTGCTGCGGAAAGCTACTGCGCTCAAAGAAGCAGTTCAGCGCGGACTCATGGAGCCTTTGAATGAGTTATAGTCATATTTCCGAAGAAGTTAAAACGCGAGTTCGGACACAAGCTAGAAACCAATGTGGTTACTGTCTCAGTCTCCAGAAATATGTATTGGGTTTGAAAGAACAGCGATCGCGTAGTGTATTTTTTAGGTATGCGATCGCTCTGTGCAACCAACGTGCTAGATGTAAAAAATTATGAGATTGCTACCTACCTATTTCAGCAGCTTGATAAAATAAAAAAAGAGCGATCGCCCCCTTTTAACTCTTTAACCTCAATCACCTAAAAATTACCAGAAAAAATGGGTTGTTAGCCTTCCTCTTTTAAGGGTAAAGGAAAAATTAATTTTCCTCGCTCACAATCCTATAAGCTTTAGGGAGAGGTAACTGTCAACTGTCAACTGTCAACTGTCAACTGTTGAAACATGACTATCCAAGAATTAGAAATCCAGCTACTAGCCTTAACTCCTGCCGAGAAAGCCGAACTAATCCAAATATTATCACGTAGCCTTAACAAAAATTGGCGTGGAATTACCAAAACTCCAGGAGTTTGTGGTGGCGATGCTTGTATCGAAGGTACTCGTATTCCCGTTTGGGTACTCGTGGGTTATCGTCGCTTAGGCGTCAGCGAATCAGAACTTTTGTATAACTATCCCACTCTATCTGCCGCAGACCTAGTGAATGCTTGGGTTTATGCTGAAGCGCACTCTGAAGAAATCGACACAGCAATCCGAGAAAACGAGGAAGATTAACCCGTGGCAGCTTTATACGCAGATGAACAATTTCCTCGAAGAGTTGTGGAAATACTAAGAGATTTAGGGCATGATGTAATCACAGTTCAAGAAGCAGGAAACGCTGGACTTCCTGATGAAGAAGTACTAGCTTTTGCAACGACCCAAAATCGAGCCGTTTTAACTCTGAATCGGCGTCATTTTATCTGATTACATCAATTACAACCAAACGATCCTGGTATTATAGTTTGTTCGCGAGATGATGACTGGAATAGACAAGCAGCAAGAATTAATCAAGCGATTTCCTTACTTGAAACACTTACAGGGATGCTGATTCGAGTTAATAGACCTTCAAACTAAAGGCGATCGCGTAGCTAGCCCTTGGCATATCGCATTTGATTTTAACAGAGTAGCGCTCGCCTAAGTCAGATATAATTAAATAAAACCTGCAAGCTCTGAGGTGGAAATAAGATTGTAAAGTATTAGAGGTTTAATCATGATTGCAATCAAAGACAAACTAACAACAGATACCTGGGTGACAGCGACTTGGAATGAATTTATCCAGATCGCGGAAGACCCCGCCTATCAAAAAGCTAGGTGCTACTACCACAACGGACAAATGAGGATTGAAACAATGGCAGTAGGGCCTGACAATGCAAACGATAATGGAATCATTTACTTAGCGGTAAATCTATTTTGTGCCTTCAAAGGCATTCCTCATCGAGGACTGGTAAATTGTAGCTATCGTAAAACAGGCGTGCGGGAATCTCAACCCGATATATCTTATTACTTAAGAGAGAGAGTTCAATCAGCACCTACAGGAAGTTCCGTTGTCGATCTCGATCAATTCTTACCGCCTAATTTAGCAAGTGAAATTGCTGATACTACTTTATCCGATGATAAAGGTGAGAAGCGGTTATTGTATGAAGAATTAAAAGTGGATGAATATTGGATAGTAGATGTCCAAAAAGCCAAAGTTTTGGCATTTGAAATCTTAGCCGATGGTGGAAGTCGGCGGATTTATCAATCTCAGGCATTACCAGAGTTAGCTATCTCTGTATTAGAAGAAGCATTAGAACGTAGCAGACAACCAGATCAGTCACAAGTAGCAACGTGGTTAGTAAGCCAATTTCAGCAAGTGTAGAAATAGAGAGAAAGCGATATGCCGACCGCACGCTACCCGGTCACGAAGTGTGGCGTCAGCCGTATCGCTATTCATTTTAGAGGCTAGCGATGCAGTGTATGTTTCAGGTAGGCGATCGCTCTATAAAGCTAATGTGCCAGAATAGAAAAAATTGTGCGATCTCTTTTCACCTATGAGTACCCCAATCACCCTGAATCTGCCAGATGAAGTCTATCAACAAGCAGAAAGACTTGCACAGCTACAACACCGCAGTGTAGCTGAAATTTTAGCAGAAACGATTGAACTTTTACTGTTACCAACTACAAAACCAGTATCCGCACTGTCTGACTCAGAAGTAATTGCCCTAACGCAACTGAGGCTACCACCCATTCAAGAACAAAGATTGACTGAATTATTAGACCTGCAACAATCCGGTACAATTGCATTAACAGAACGTGACGAATTGCAGGCACTCATCCACATTTATGAAGATAGACTTCTGCGACAAGCTCAAGCATTAAATGAGGCGGTACGGCGCGGCTTACTCGAACCATTAAAAGGATAACATCAATGACAATTTCTGATGAAGTCCGTGCTAGAGTCCGGGTACAAGCTCAAAACCGCTGCGGTTATTGTCGCAGTTGGCAACAGTACATTCTGGGCATATTAGAAATTGAGCATATCATTCCCAAGGCAAGAGGTGGAACTGACGATGAAGAAAATCTTTGGCTTGCTTGTAGTCTGTGTAATAACTACAAAGGAACCCAAACCGATGCCTTAGATCCCGTTACAAACACTCGCGTTAAGTTATTTAATCCGCGCACTCAACAATGGTTGCAACATTTTACCTGGAGTGAAGACGGCACAGAAATTATGGGATTGACAGACTGCGGTCGTGCAACGGTCATAGCTTTAAAATTAAACAATAAAATTGCTGTAACAGTTAGGGGTCAGTGGGTAAATGCTGGCTGGCATCCACCAGAAGAATAACGCAGATTAAAGTGCGATCGCTCTCCCTTCCCTCTCTTCCTTGGCGTTCTTGGCGTCTTGGCGGTTCAATAAAGCGATCGCACTCGCAACACCAACTCTAATCAGGAAAAGCAAACCCAGTACGCGGATCGCGGATAAATAAACCGAGAACTACCGAATCCATCACAGTATCCCACACAGGCGTAACCCGCTCAGCATCATCTACCCAAAAGTCAAAAGTAATCAGACATTGAACATTAGAACCCAACCCAATACAAATACGAGAATAAGCTTCCCGGTGTTCTTTAGGGTCAATAAACTTGAACTGAGTCCAGACTAAACGGGCAGTTTGGCGCTTTAATCGAATAATTTCCCCCTTCTCAATCGCATCTCGGCTATCTTCTTCAACCACCTTCCTTAATAGAGGCACCAGAGGAAAATCTGCCCAATCCCCAGGCGGAAGTAAATTAAACGAAGCCTCCAAACAACAATCATCATCGGGTGGCTTTTTATCCAGAAACCGGAACGACTTCTCCTGCGGTTCAAAATACCAATCTGCGGGGACATCAAACCGCAACGCACCTCGCCCAGCCACAAAAATCTTAGTACCCGGTTGTGACTTCCAATTATGATCTTCTTTTAGCTCAAGAGTTTGCTTAACCCATTGGAGATTGTGCTTTTTGCGCTTAGACATAGCCACTCCAGAATTGATAACATTCAAGCCTGCGAAGGCAGGCTTTGTATAACTTCTAATAATTTAACCGCGAAGACACGAAGAACGCGAACAGAAGAAAGCGACACTCTCTCCCCACTCTTCCCTCTGCGTCCTCTGCGTCTCTGCGGTTCAATCAATCTTCTCATCCCCCCCTCAAACAATAATCCTCCACAATCTTTAAAATCCGTTCCGCCGCATGACCATCCCCAAACGGATTAACCGCCGTCGCCATAGATTGATAAACAACTTCATTAGTCAACAACTGGGTCGCCGCAGCCAAAATCCCGCCAGGAGTAGTACCAATCAGCTTAGCAGTACCCGCCTCAACCGCCTCCGGACGTTCGGTATTTTCCCGCAACACCAAAACAGGTTTCCCCAAACTGGGTGCTTCCTCCTGCAACCCACCCGAATCCGTTAACAATAAATAACAACGCCCAATCGCACCCACCAATTCCCCATAATCCAAAGGTTCAGTTAAAAAAGCTCTAGGATGATTCCCCAATATCTCCTGTAGCGGTTCTCGCACCGTAGGATTGCGATGCAGAGGTAACAACAACGCCGTATCGGGAAACTTATCTAAAATCTGTAAAAATCCCTTCCCAATATCTCGCAGCGGTTCACCCCAGTTTTCCCGTCTGTGAACCGTAGATAGCATCACCCGATACTTCTGCCAATCTAAACCAGGAACGTTACATTCTGGCTGACGTTGCGCCACCGCTAACAAAGCATCGATCACCGTATTACCAGTTTGGTGAATTTCCCCCAAGATACCAGAACGTTTCAGGTGTTCTACAGAACGGGATGTAGGGGCAAAGTGCAACTGTGCCAGCTGGGAAATCAGCCGCCGGTTTGCTTCTTCGGGATAAGGATTATATATATTATCCGTCCTTAGCCCTGCTTCTACATGTCCTACAGGAATTTTTTGGTAAAAAGCCGCTAGCGTTGCTGCAAACGCCGTCGTCGTATCTCCCTGCACCAACACGACTTGAGGCTGCAATTGCTTAAATAATCTTTCTAAACCTTGCAAACTTTTACAAGTAATATCCGTCAGCGTTTGTTTTTGCTGCATGATCTCCAAATCGTAATCCGCGCTTAACTCGAACAGTTGCATCACTTGATCGACCATTTCGCGATGCTGTCCGGTTAAAACCACTTGCGTGTCAAAGCTGCGCCAACTCTTGAACTGTTGAATCACCGGCGCTAGTTTAATCGCTTCCGGACGAGTTCCCAAAATAATGCAAACCTTGAAAGGAGACTGCAACATTTAACCCCAGGGCATAGCCAGTTGTCAGCCTGATGTTAATTTTTCCACATCCTACTGTCAAGAGCAAAAAATTTATTGTGAAAAAACCCGGCTTTTGCCGGGTCAGTAAATCCGTTGCAACAATGCTAGATAGGCTTACAAAAGATACCTCCCTACTAGATTACGCAGACGGATGGATATCGCAGGTTAAAGGACAAGCAGCGTACACTGACTTATGTACGGGGTTCTCCTGACCGTACATCCAACGCAACCAACTGACTTGGTTTGGATGAACGCCTTTAGCAGAGAGCATTGCCGCACCTGCCATCACCGCTAAAAGATTCGCTCCTATTAAAGCACCTGCCACTAGCAAAACGGCACTGACCGGCATTACAGATTGCAACACTATCGACAATAAAGACCCGAAGATCACCATCAGGATCACGATGGGGAACCCTACGACCAGCAGGCACACTGACAGAGCGAAAGTCCAAATCAAAAAGCTCTTGATCGCTGCGAAGGAATAAGTATGTGTTAAGGTCTGGCTGTTGGATAATGCCATTTTAATCTCTCCTTGGGTTAAGTCCAGAATTAAAGTTGTGCAGAATACTGTATGTTCATCCCCGCTTCGGGATCGCGTGGTTTTTAGTATATATAAACTTTTCATGAAGATGAGCATAATTTTTAATAAACTTTACACTTGCTGGCTTACTATCGCTCTTTATCAAGCCCCATAAGCCTTTCAGCCTTTTTCCACTTTTATCATCAAATAGTCAAATAGTAAATAATTATCCTGCATCTATCTAAGGATATATTTTTTGCACGAGGCGCATGAGAATTTAGAGACGAATGGGGAAAACCGGCATCAGATGTTTTTATAAATATAACCTATGCTTGAGCCAAAAAAATTTCTTAAAGCTTATAAAAAGTTCTTGGTTAAAGAAAAAATTTTCGCCTACCAGTCGCCCATCGGGACAGATGGGAGATCAGAACTTATCTCGCTTGTCTTGCTTAGGCGATTGCTTAAAGCCAATGATTCCAGGACTTTCGCCAAGAAACTAAGGTGATACGAAAAATCGTGGGTTTGGGAACCAGAGATTAACGAAGAAACCAGGTTTCTTTTCTCTTCTTGCGTAAGTCCTGTATTCGTAACCTTCCCTGACGTCATCCAGGCGTGGAGCCGCTCGGTTGGATTAAGCTATTGCACAAACAACGATTAAATAAATTTCCGATGTTCTATCTGAACTGATGCTCGACACCAATTTATGGGAAAACTGAAGTTAGCAAAATACCAGCCAGTTCGCTGTACCCCGAAAGATAGAAAATCCCCAAGTCTAGTAAAGAAATAAATCTATGACAGATTCACAGCGTCCACCCATATCGCCCCCACCTGGTTATCGTAGCGTTCCGCCCGTACCGCCGCCCCCACCTCGCCCCACCCCCGATGGGGCTGCTAACCTCAATCAGCAGCCAACGGATCGCACTGTAACCATGCCCATGGGACAGCCGACTCCAGGAGCCACCCCCCCGCCGCCCCCACCGCCGGGAATACCTCGGAATCCGAATCCAACCAACACGATGGGTGTACCGCCCACAATGCCCCGGACTCCAGGGGCAGCCGCACCCCCACCCACATCACCGCCGCCCGCACAAACAGCCCCTGCTGCCGCTGTTAAACAAGCTTCTCCACCCCCAGCCGCAGCGCCCGCAGCCGCTCCAGCAACACCTAAAACTACAGGTCTTCCACCAGGGCAACCGACTCTAGAGACAATTGTAAAAAAAGCCTTTGAGCAGGGATATTCAGACATTCACCTGGGTGTAGCAGAACCACCCCGCTTCCGCCATCGGGGGGACATTATTGGCACAGAATGGCCCGTAACTGACGAAGCTACGTTTTCCAGCTGGCTGCGGGAAGTGTTGACCGATGACGAAATTCGTCGCTTTCAAGACCACTTAGACTTTGACGGTGCGACGCAATACGACTTCGCCCGCGTGCGGATTAACATCTTTGGCTCGCTGCGCGGTCCAGCAATGGTGATGCGGCTGATTCCGGTCAAAATTTTGACAATGGAGCAGTTAAACTTACCCGCAATCTTCAAAGATATTTGCCACTATCACAAGGGACTGATTTTGGTGACCGGACCAACGGGTTCTGGTAAATCCACCACAATGGCGGCGATGATCGACTATATCAATAAAGAGATGGCGAAGCACATCATCACCATTGAAGACCCGATTGAATTCGTCCATCAAAGCCGCAAGTCGCTGATTAAGCAACGGGAAGTCGGGATGCATACCCTCAAGTTTGACAACGCTCTCAAAGCTGCCTTGCGGGAAGACCCAGATTTGATTCTGGTGGGTGAAATGCGGGATAAAGAAACCGTCAACACCGCCCTCAAAGCAGCGCAAACGGGTCACTTAGTAATGGGAACGCTGCACACGAACAGCGCCGTCAAAACCATCGAGCGGATTCTCAACCTTTACTCGGCGGAAGAACAGCATTCAATGCGAGTTGCCTTGTCCGAATCCTTGGTAGCAGTAATTGCCCAAGGATTGTGCAAAACAACCGATGGTAAGCGTGCAGCTTTCCACGACATTCTGATCAATACTGATTCTGTCAAAGAATATATCAAAGAGGGTCAGTACGATGAAATTACGCTGATCATGAACCGCTCTGAATTCGACGGCATGACTACGATGAATAAATCTCTGCTCAAGCTGTATCAAGACGGTCGCATCACCGAAGAAATTGCCTTGGAAATGTCCCCGACTCCGAACGAGATGGCTCAGTTCCTCCGAGGTCGCGTATAATTATCTATCTTGTCAGCAAATAGCCCCAGGTATCTCGCCTGGGGTTATTTTATCGAAAAAACAACTCAGGACTTACCCACGACGATGCCATCACCTTTGTTTCTGAGTATATCTCTAGTTGACAAATCCACGATTTTTCCGAGAAACCCGGTTTCTGAGTCGATCTCTAGCTGACAAATCCACGATTTTTCCGAGAAACCTGGTTTCTGAGTCTATCTCTAGCTGACAAATCGACTATTTTTCCGAGAAACCTGGTTTCTGAGTCTATCTCTAGCTGACAAATCGACTATTTTTCCGAGAAACCTGGTTTCTTTGCCTAAATCCTACTGATATTATGTTTGGTTCATTGGTAACGCAGTTGCGGGGCGGGTTTATTTATACTTTGCTTGTTGTAGGGGCGGGTTTAACGAAATATCTCGTGGTTCCACGGATTGATTGGTAAAACCCACGCCTACAGTATCAAAAACACTTGCACTACCTTTGCTTAATGACATGATATGACTTGGGCAAGTTTATAACAATTGTCGATTTATTGATATGGATGTTTAGTCAAACTTACTCGTACACAACTAACAACTGACTAATGACTACTGACAAAGAACAATTTTTCAAAGGTATTGCGCTGTTCACCCCAGGGGGAGATTTAATTTACTGCATTGACCCCAACAAGCAAAATCGATGGCATCTGCATTTGTGTGCGGCGTTGCAGGAAATTTTATCTCTACCAGAGCCACCCCATTTTTTAGTACCCTGCTACACGGCTACGATCGATCGCTCGTTAAATCCTCGCACGCAGCAAGTGCAGATTTTTGCGGAAGCTTACCCACCTGTTCTGCGTCATCAAGCGCTGCTGAACGCTATTTTTCAAATGCGGGATTTGGTCTGGCAAACTGCTCCTTGGCAAGAGGAACATTGCGATCCTATGGTGTTGGGAACTTATCGCGAGGACTTCCCGCAATTGTGGGAAGAACACGACTTGGTAGTGCAATTTGAAAAAAACGGTTTTTACCCGCGTTGGGAACCAGAACAATACTCGCACCTGCCTGAAATGCCCGAAACTCCTGGATATGTGCTGCGCCTTTTTGTTTCTGGTTACAATGCGGCTACCGAGCGAATTCTTCAGAATTTGCACCAGCTTTTGGAACAGTCGCTCCATCAACCTTATACTTTGAAAGTGATTGATGTTTTAAAGCATCCGGAGCAAGCAGAAGCTGCTCAGGTATCTGCTACACCCACGATTGTCAAAATTTGGCCTCGACCTGTACGAAAGATAGTGGGTGAAATCGATGATGTAGAAAAAATTCTACGTTTGTTAATTCTTCCGGATGCTTGAAAGGACTAAAGTCCTTACTACGAACGTTTACTTTAGTCCCGAGCGCTTGCCTCAGAATTTGAGCTTGTTGTCACATTGGTAATTGGTAATTGGTAATTGCTAATTCGATTCATTGGGGGTGGAATCGTGACAATTACCAATTACCCATTACCCATTACCAGCGTCGTTGGATGTAACTAGCAACTTACGTTAGTAGCTAAAGTCAACCCCATGCCAGAGCCATACCTCCATCTCCAACCTGAAACTGGGTGCAGTTTTAAACTGCGGTTACCTTTAGGTAATCGGCGATAAACTCACCGTACTTTTTCTTGACTTCGGCAGGGAGAAATTTGAATCCACGAGGCTTTAATCGACATTGAGGCGATCCACAATAACATCTTGGAATGTCAATGAAAGAATACTCGGTTGTTTCGTAGTCCCATGTAATCTCGCTGCCTACAGGAATATCAACCAAGGCTACGAAATCGTAGCCTCCGAATTGGTTATTCCGCACCCCCGTGTTGGGGCTACAAGAATGATTGATCAATTCTGCCGGTTGATCTAATTCTACATGCAGGTCAAAGTCCATCTGGAAGGAGTAAATAGTTCTTTCTGGCAGGATCTTGACTCGGTGTCCAACCACCACAGTCTCACCTTTACGGAAGAATCTGCCAGCGAAAACGCCTCTGCCTTTCTCGGTTTGTTGTATGAAAATATCGCTGCCCATGTCCATTTTTTTTCCTAGTACAGATTACGAATCTAATTCCAATTCCACAAGGTTAGGGGTCACAAGGGTCGCTGGAACATTAATTGACTCAATATCAGCCGATAACAGTTCTGCAATAGCCGACCCATTAACTTGTACGTCGCTAGGCTGCTCAGTCCCCTGAAAGCCTTGACTTAGTACAAGAGCAGCCAGAACAAAACCTGCGCCAAGTAGTCCTCGTATACCTAGCTGTTCACCCAGTAGCCAAAACGAGAAGATTACGGAGAATATAGGATCAATTGTGTAGAGTAAAGCAGTTTCATTTGCTGAAACCCAACGTTGTGCTAAAGTTTGCAGCCAGATGATGGCAGCAGTTGCTACCAGTGCCAGATAGAGAATTGGTCCCCATTGCTGGTTAATTGCATCAAACTCTGTCATGATTCGCGAGTTAGACCACAATGCTCCCAGTCCCGCAATACATAACAGTTGGACACTGGTGAGTGATAAAGCAGGGTGATTTAGTGTGACTTTCTCCAAGAATAGAGTATAGAGTGCATAAAAAACAGTACCACCCAACATTAACAGGTCGCCAACTCCCAGTCCTCCTCCTTCCCAAAACATTACGCCAATCCCGAGCGCTGCTAATCCAGCAGACAGAAACGTTCTCAGTAATATGCGTTGACCATTTAACCACCCCAGCAAAGGCACGAGCAGTGCACTTAGACTCACAATGAATACGGCTCGATTTACCGGTATGGTCTTAAGGGCAATTGTTTCGGTCGTCAAATAGAGGAACAGCAAAAGTCCCAGAATCGCACCATCGCGAAGCAGCAGTATATTTAGATTTCGTAAATTCCTAGCAAAAAAAAACGCCGCTATTACAAAACGCGTAGCTATCAATACACTTGGTGAAAGACTACTAACGATGTCTTTGGTCAGTGGATAAGTCGTAGCCGCTACCAAATTAATCAAGATCAGGAGGATTATTCCTCTCACATGCAAAGCCTTGTCGGTTTTCATCAGTTACGCCGCCTATTCTTGGACTTTCCTCACTTGCATTTATCCCCCCTAATTTTATCCAAAATTCTCTGGTTTAGTAAGCCGATTAGCAGTATTCCAGAAGCGGAATATCCTGTTGGTAATTAATGTATCCTTAGCCAAGTAGATAGGATTGACGCAGATGCCTGATTAGCTCACGTTTAACTTTACTTTGTATGCGATTACCTCGTTCACAATGCTCTAAATTCATGTCCTCATTATATAACTTTACAGTATATTCTTCAACCAGCCAAACCTTTGGATATTGCCATTCATTACCAGAACTTTTAAAGCTATCTTGCCAGCAAAACTTAACCTCCTCTACATAATCATCAAGCCGGGTTTCTTGCCCTTCTGGCTTGAGAATAAATCCAGCAGAAACAAAGGTGATGCCCTCGACGTGCGTAAGTCTTGACTTCTTTACTTTAGCGGCAGTTTGAGGGGGAGTGCGATCGCCCTCCAGCAGGGTGAGCATTGCCCACCCTACCCGATTCAATCAACTCTCTGTTAGAACACCCGTCGTTTTTTCAGGTGTCTGAGTTTCTGATGGTTCTGGCGTTGTTGGTGCTTCTGCTTCTTTCCCTGGTGCAGATGGTTCTGTTGATTCACTGAAAACCTTCAACTCTGATTCTGGTGTTGCTTGTTTCCCTGGTGCAGATGGTTCTGTTGATTCACTGGGAAGCTTCAACTCTAATTCTGGTGTTGCTTCTGGTTCTGGCTGAGTTGTCTCCTCTGTATCGACAGGGGTATTAGTTTCGCTCGTTTGGTCAGTTGCCTGTTTTTCTTCTACAGGAGTAGTTGGTTCTAAAGACGGCTGAGGAGAAATAGAAGGCTTGACTTCTGGCAAAGTTTCTGGTATTGAAGGCTCGGCTTTAGCTGCTGCCGGTGCAGGTGTTGGTGTAACAATTACTTCCGGTAGCGTTGGCGTCAAACTGGGCGAAGGTGAAGGCATAACAGCAGGTTGACGCCGGAAGAAATTAAAGAATCCGCCGAATTTTGGTTTTTGCACCTGTTTGGGTTCTGTTGCCAGCGGTGCGGGTGAGGGAGTGGCTTCCGCAGCACCTGGACGGGGGAAGCGACTGTAAAATCCATCCGATTTAGGCTCTTCTATTTTTTTAGAAGCAGTTGGCTCTGTTTCAGATGGTTTGCTTGGCTCAACTTGAGGCGGTTCCTCTTTTTCTATTGGTTTAGAAGCAGTTGGCTCAACTTGAGGCAGTTTCTCTTGAGGTGGTTGAACTGCGGGTGTTTGTTCAACGGTAGGCGCAGGTGACGGGACTGCGACGGGGGTTGGTGTCGGTGTAGGCGTTTGTGTTGCAGCTGGTGCTGGAGTTGGGGTTGCGCTTGGGGTTGGAGTTGGTGTCGGTGTGGGTGTTTCTGTTGCACCTGTTGCTGGAGTTGGAGTCGGTGTGGGTGTTGCCTCTGGAGTTGGAGTAGGCGCTGGTTCTTTGGCAACGTAGCCAGGATCGACTATGCCACGAGCATCATCAGCTGACAATTCGCCCCGTACTAGCTGAGAAAGAGTATCTTTGCCTTCTGGGTTATAGTTAATGACGCGAATCGTGTTGTTGAAGGCATTTTTGATCGGGTTACCCTGTTCGTCGAGTAACTCTAGCTGTACCCAGTTCTTTCCTGACTTAAAGCCTTTGAGATAAATTGGCTGCCATTGGTCGAGGGTGAAGCTTTCGCCGTTAATCGTGCAGCGAATTCGCACTTGACCAATACCGGGATTTTCTTGGGCTGCGAGGTGCGGCTGGTTGGTAAGGTAGAAGTCGAGCATGATTGGCTCGGCTCCATAGCTCGCTTGAGGACTGCTGTAGGTCAACAGCGGCAAGGTTGGGTTGGGATTATTTTCATCGGTTTTGCTGAAAATGTGAAATGTGGTTTGGGCATAAGCTGCCTCGTTTTTGAAGCTTTCGTACCAGGGACGGGAAGCAAAAACGCGCAGGGTATGGGTGCCGGGGGGTAAATCTTCCAACACCAGTGGTTCCGAAGCGTTATAAACTGCCTGGTAAGGTTGATTGTCTAAGAAGACGTGGAGATGCGGCCCCAAACCTAGATCTGCGTTTTTGAAGATGGGCAGATCTTGAACCTGAAATTGGACGGTGACAGTATTATCTTGCAGCACCTCGTCGGGTTGAGGACTCAGTATTTTGACTTGTGGCTGGTATTTATCCAGTTCCTGACGCAATTGTTGAATGACTGCGGGGGGCGAAGCTTCGGATATCTTCGGTTGGACTTTCGCCGGTACAGATTTGGGCACCTCGGGTGGTGGGGGTGTGGAAGTGCGCGAACTACACCCAAACGCGCCCCATATCAGAACGATTGCCATTATCGATGTTAGTAGCGATCGCCAAAGCTTCCGCCGCCAGTTTATATCAATCACGCTGCTAGTACTCCTAAACGACCAATATCGAACCACAGCCCTGTAGAGTCTGGTTTAGCTGCCAACAAAATTGATGCGGTAAGCGGCAATAATCAGCACCTACCCACCCTGTTGCCGTCATTTATTCAGTGAATCTGCCTCGATCTAACCCGCTCTACAAGCTGTCCATAGCAGACTATAGCCCAAAAGGCTCAACCTTCCTCACCTTTATCTGGTAACCCAAGAGCGATCGCCCAACTCGACAAAATGTGAAGATTAATTTTATTCAATCATTGAGTTTTGTAAACTCAATCAAAAACCCCCTTGACTTTTTCGCCATGACATCCAACTAAAAGCCAGAACAGGCTTACGGTTGAGCTTCTTTGAATTATTGTTAACTTCCGTGAAACATATTGGAAGGCTAGACCTATAATTCATCAACAGAAACCTTTGCCAGCAATGTAACAGAGGGTAACAATTTGCTAAATTCTGTAACCACCGTTATATTGCCTAATAAGGCGGAGGGTTTCGATCAACAACCCCCAACAACCCGACCTTGACGGGTTCACTCTCGATCCTTGTAAAGCTAGAGAGAGGAGAGTCTTGCATGACGATTAGTCCTCCAGAGCGTGAGGCAAAGGCAAGGGTAGTCGTCGATAAAGATCCGGTACCTACTTCATTTGAAAAGTGGGGACAACCAGGTCATTTCGACCGTACCCTGGCACGGGGACCCAAAACCACCACCTGGATTTGGAACCTGCACGCCAACGCCCATGATTTCGACAGTCATACCAGTGACCTAGAAGATGTATCGCGCAAAATCTTCAGCGCGCACTTCGGTCACCTCGCAGTTATTTTCGTTTGGCTTAGCGGCATGTATTTTCATGGCGCTAAATTCTCCAACTACGAAGCTTGGCTAGCCGACCCGACTGGGATTAAACCCAGTGCCCAGGTTGTTTGGCCTATCGTAGGTCAAGAAATTCTCAACGCCGATGTCGGCGGCGGGTTCCACGGGATTGAGATCACTTCGGGTCTGTTCTATCTGTGGCGCGCCTCCGGCTTCACCAACAGCTACCAGCTATATTGCACCGCTATCGGTGGGTTGGTAATGGCAGCTTTGATGCTGTTTGCTGGCTGGTTCCACTACCACAAGCGCGCTCCCAAACTGGAATGGTTCCAGAATGTGGAGTCGATGATGAATCACCACCTGTCAGTATTGCTGGGTTGTGGTTCCCTGGGTTGGGCCGGTCACCAAATTCACGTATCTCTGCCAATCAACAAACTGCTGGATGCTGGCGTAGCACCCAAGGATATCCCCCTGCCTCACGAGTTCATTTTGGACCCAAGCAAGATGGCAGAGTTGTATCCCAGCTTCGCCCAAGGGTTGACGCCTTTCTTCACCTTGAACTGGGGAGTTTATTCTGACTTCCTCACCTTCAAGGGCGGCTTGAACCCGGTAACTGGCAGCTTGTGGTTGTCGGATACGGCACATCACCACTTAGCGATCGCTGTCCTGTTCATCATCGCCGGTCACATGTACCGGACGAACTGGGGCATCGGTCACAGCATGAAGGAAATTCTAGAGAACCACAAAGGCCCCTTCACCGGAGAAGGTCACAAAGGTCTCTACGAAATCCTCACCACTTCTTGGCACGCTCAACTGGCTATTAACTTAGCCATGCTGGGTTCGCTGACCATCATCGTTGCCCATCACATGTATGCGATGCCTCCTTATCCATACATGGCGACGGACTACGCCACCCAACTATCCCTGTTCACCCACCACATGTGGATCGGCGGCTTCTGTATCGTTGGCGGTGCAGCTCACGGCGCGATCTTCATGGTGCGCGACTACGATCCGGCGCAGAACGTCAACAACCTGCTCGATCGGGTGATTCGTCACCGGGATGCGATTATTTCCCACCTCAACTGGGTATGTATTTTCCTGGGCTTCCACAGCTTCGGTTTATACGTCCACAACGACACAATGCGTGCCTGGGGTCGTCCCCAAGACATGTTCTCGGATACGGCAATTCAGCTACAACCCGTATTCGCCCAGTGGGTACAAAATATCCACACCCTGGCTCCCGGCAATACAGCGCCCAACGCGCTGGCTACGGTTAGCCATGCCTTCGGCGGTGACATTGTCGCAGTCGGCGGTAAAGTGGCGATGATGCCGATTGCGTTAGGAACGGCGGACTTTATGGTTCACCACATCCACGCTTTCACCATCCACGTCACGGCATTAATTCTCCTCAAAGGCGTGCTGTTTGCTCGCAGTTCTCGCCTCATCCCTGACAAAGCTAATCTGGGCTTCCGCTTCCCCTGCGACGGTCCGGGACGGGGCGGCACCTGCCAGGTTTCTGGTTGGGACCACGTCTTCCTGGGTCTGTTCTGGATGTACAACTCCCTATCTATTGTGATTTTCCACTTCAGCTGGAAGATGCAATCGGATGTGTGGGGAACCGTTCTACCCGATGGTACGGTGTCTCACGTGACCGGCGGTAATTTCGCCGCAGGTGCCATCACAATTAATGGATGGCTGCGGGACTTCCTGTGGGCGCAAGCTTCTCAGGTAATCAACTCCTACGGCTCAGCGCTGTCAGCTTATGGCCTGATGTTCCTGGGAGCGCACTTCGTGTGGGCGTTTAGCTTGATGTTCTTGTTCAGCGGTCGCGGCTACTGGCAAGAATTAATCGAATCCATCGTCTGGGCGCACAACAAGTTAAAAGTGGCGCCTGCAATCCAACCTCGCGCTCTGAGCATCATTCAGGGACGTGCGGTGGGTGTAGCTCACTACCTCTTGGGAGGAATTGCCACAACCTGGGCATTCTTCCTGGCTCGGTCACTTTCTTTATAAGGGCGAGGAGGATTTAGTAAGACTATGGCAACCAAATTCCCCAAGTTTAGTCAAGACCTCGCTCAAGACCCGACTACTCGTCGGATTTGGTACGGGATTGCTACGGCTCACGACTTTGAAAGCCATGATGGCATGACGGAGGAAAATCTTTACCAAAAGATCTTCGCCTCCCACTTCGGTCACATCGCCATCATCTTTCTGTGGGCTTCGGGCAACCTGTTCCACGTGGCTTGGCAAGGTAACTTTGAACAGTGGATCAAAGATCCCCTAAACGTCCGTCCCATTGCTCACGCGATTTGGGACCCCCAATTCGGTCAACCAGCTGTGGATGCGTTTACCCAATCTACTGCTGCTTATCCGGTGAACATTTCTTACTCGGGTCTGTATCAGTGGTGGTACACCATCGGGATGCGGACGAGTAACGACCTTTACCAAGGTTCGATATTCCTCCTGATTCTGGCAGCAGTAATGCTGTTTGCTGGCTGGCTCCACTTGCAACCCAAGTTCCGTCCTTCCTTGTCTTGGTTCAAGAGTGCTGAACCCCGCCTCAACCACCACTTAGCTGGTTTGTTCGGCGTCAGTTCCTTGGCTTGGACGGGTCACCTGGTTCACGTTGCTATCCCCGAATCTCGCGGTCAGCACGTGGGTTGGGATAACTTCTTGTCCACCATGCCTCACCCAGCTGGTTTGGCTCCTTTCTTTACCGGCAACTGGGGCGTTTACGCTGAGAATCCGGATACCACCGCTCACCTGTTCGGCACGGCTGACGGTGCAGGAACGGCAATTCTGACGTTCTTGGGTGGCTTCCATCCCCAAACGCAATCGCTGTGGTTGACCGATATGGCTCACCACCACCTGGCGATCGCAGTCATCTTCATCATCGCCGGTCACATGTACCGCACCAACTTCGGCATCGGTCACAGCATTAAAGAAATGCTGAACTCGAAGTCGGGTTTGATCGGTGGCAAGAGCGAAGGGCAATTCAACCTGCCTCACCAAGGTCTGTACGACACGCTTAACAACTCGCTGCACTTCCAGCTGGCTCTGGCTCTAGCTAGCTTAGGCGTCATCACTTCCTTGGTCGCTCAACACATGTACTCGCTGCCACCCTACGCTTTCTTGGCGCAGGATTATACCACACAGGCGGCACTTTATACCCACCACCAGTACATCGCTGGTTTCCTGATGGTCGGTGCTTTCGCCCACGGAGCAATCTTCTTGGTGCGGGACTACGATGCAGAAGCTAACAAAGGCAACGTATTGGATCGGGTACTGCAACATAAAGAAGCCATCATTTCTCACCTGTCTTGGGTGTCCTTGTTCTTGGGCTTCCACACCCTGGGTCTGTACGTCCACAACGACGTAGTAGTTGCTTTCGGTACTCCTGAAAAGCAAATCCTGATCGAGCCGGTGTTTGCCCAGTTCATTCAGGCTTCCCACGGTAAGGTGCTGTACGGCTTCAACACCCTGCTGTCTAACCCAGATAGCATTGCCACCACCGCATGGCCCAACAGCGGTAACGTTTGGTTACCCGGTTGGTTGGATGCAATCAATGCTGGTACTAACTCGCTGTTCTTAACAATTGGTCCTGGCGATTTCCTGGTACACCATGCGATCGCGCTAGGTCTGCACACCACCACCCTGATCCTGGTCAAGGGTGCGTTGGATGCGCGCGGATCGAAGCTGATGCCCGATAAAAAGGACTTCGGCTATGCCTTCCCTTGCGATGGCCCAGGTCGTGGCGGTACTTGCGACATCTCCGCTTGGGATGCCTTCTACCTCTCGATGTTCTGGATGCTCAACACGATTGGTTGGCTCACCTTCTACTGGCACTGGAAGCATCTGTGTGTATGGCAAGGTAACGTGGCTCAGTTCAATGAGTCCTCTACCTACCTCATGGGTTGGTTCCGGGATTACCTCTGGTTGAACTCCAGCCAATTGATCAACGGTTACAACCCCTACGGCACGAACAACCTGTCAGTCTGGGCTTGGATGTTCCTGTTGGGACACCTAGTTTGGGCGACTGGTTTCATGTTCCTGATTAGCTGGCGCGGTTACTGGCAAGAGTTAATCGAAACCTTGGTCTGGGCACACGAGCGCACTCCTCTGGCAAACCTGGTTCGCTGGAAGGACAAACCTGTTGCTCTGTCCATCGTTCAAGCGCGTGTGGTTGGTCTAGCTCACTTTACCGTTGGCTACTTCGTGACCTACGCTGCCTTCTTGATTGCCTCTACTGCTGGTAAGTTCGGTTGATGTAATCGGCTGAATCACCTCGTTTTAGGTAATTGAAAAAATCCCCCGCCAGTGGGCGGGGGATTTTTGATACAAAATCTGTAAAGGGAACTAGGGTAAATATTAAAACTTAGGTATGTCTCAAATATCTTCCCATTGGAATGATGAAGCTTATGTGTCTCTGCATTTAGTTCAAACAATGTTGGAGATGGCAGGTTTACCACGTAAAAGTGGTTATTCTCACTGGCATCCAGAGTTTAATATCAAAGTGCCTAAGTCAAACAAAAAAGGCGTTAATACAAAACACGTGGATTTTCTAGTGGAAGATTTCAGTAGGTATGTCAACTTTTTAATTGAGGTAAAGACAGCGAATACTCCGATTGATGAGAATGCTCGATTTCAATTAGATATGTACCTTCGACATTCACGTATAAGATTTGGGGTGTTAATAGACCCATTTTTAGTTGAAATATATGAATATATACAAGGAAAATCCAGGTTAAAGTGTAAGCATCATATAGTATATCCAGAAAAAGTTCAACCGATATCATATTTTTTGATAAAATTTTTGGAATCAGTGAAAATGCGAACAATTGCAGTTTACACCTCTAAGGGAGGAGTTGGTAAAACCACTTTAGTTGTAAATATTGCCTATGAGTTATCCAGGCAGGGGAAAAGAGTTTTGGTGATAGACTTAGACGATCAAGCTAATGCTAGCTTATCTTTGGGAGTTAACTATGCAGATGAATTTGACAATGCTTCCAGTTTAGAACAATATGAAAAAATTTTGGAATCTTTTACAAATAGGAAAGAGCTGGTAGAATTTTTACGGAACTGCGATCTAGATACTTTCGACTATAAGGAATACATAAAACCGAGTCCGTTTAATACACGTTTTGATATAGCTGGCTATGGAGGTAAGATTGATGTCTTACCTAGCAGTGATAAAACTAATGATACGGCGATCGCAGATTTAACATATCCCCAAAATAGGCTTAACAGGGCACTACAGAAATCAGGTATGGCAAATGACTACGATTATGTAATTATTGATACACCAGCAAGTTCTACCAATATTGCACGTAATGGATTGTTTGCTGCTAAATATCTAATAATTCCATCACAGATGGAGTACCTCTCAGTCAATGGTATTAAAACTCCCATAAGACGAGCGCAAGATATTCGAGAAGAGGTTAGTAGTGAGCGGGGAACCATTCTTGGCATTGTTCCTATGATGACTCAAAAAAGGTCGAATTTGAATAACATTGTCAGAGAATTAGTAGAGAAAAGATTTAGAGAAATTCCAATTTTGCCAACAATTGAACGGTCAGAATATGTTGGTAAAGCTTCCCTGAAGCGACAACCCCTCTCTGTATACGCAGAAAGCTGTCGAGACGCTGGCAAAGTGGCTAGGCAGTTTTCAGAATTAACCGAAAAGTTAGTAGAAAAAATTGATGCAATAGAAAGGGTTGTGGCAAGATAAGATGGTTAGTTTTTACCGTGGAATTGAAACGAAACCTTACCTGGTGGCTTTAAACCAGATAGAAGTATTTGCACAAGATTCTGGGACTTCAAAAGATACCCTGGCAAATGTTTCTAGTCACTTGAAGGATTGGGGATTTAACTTCTCTATCCCAATTGCTTGTCTCACTGATGAAGAAGAAAAATACCATCTGTTAACGGGATTGCCAATTTACCAAGCTGCGATTGCAGCAGATCTAGAACGACTTTGGATATTTATTATTGCCGCTGAAAAATCAGTAGCAGAGAAGGCTATTGCTCAAATAATTTTACAATCAAAGCTAAATGAAATTGTAATTGATCCTCAAGACGTTAGGGAATTTATAGAGATCCTCAACAATAAGAGATACGATCTAACTTTAATCCCAGGAATCAAATCTGGATATGCCAAGCTAATTGCAGAACATCGTCCTTACACTTCACTCGAAGATATCCAAAAGAAACTTGGCGTCAAGCGTTCTTTGAACTGGCTGAAATCATACAAGCAAACCAAGATTTACCCACAGGACATTACAGAACAGGATGTCAAAGAGTTCATAGAATTTCTCAACAATACCAATTCGGATCTTACTTCAATCCCAGGAATAAAGTCTGGATACGCCAAGCTAATTAGGGCTAGGCGTTCTTACAAATCCCTAGAAGATCTAAAAAATAAGCTAGGTCCTAAACGCTGTTTAAATTGGCTGAGAGCTTATAAAAAAATAAAAGAAAATGCCACAATTACAGATGTGAGTACGTAGAGCTAGTTCCTTTCCAACAGTAAAAATACAGCGATTGCCGTTGCGGAAATTTTTGCTTAAAAGGGACCGCCTGTTTTTAGACCGATCTAAGAGAGCGATCGCGCGTCAGAAACTCTAGTCAAGCGCGATCGCACGCGCTTACCGTAGGCATTTACCTACTCTTCCACTATCTCCACCAAGTCCTCAATCATCACATCAAACGTGCGAGCTAGCTTTTTTAGCGAAATAAAGTCAACCGTGGACATTCCCGGACAGCGCGCATAGTGTTTAACAGTGTTGTAAACCACCCCGGAGCGTTCGGCAACTTCCTTAAATGTCCAGCCCTTCTCTGCCGCTAGTTCTCTGACTTTTACTCTAACTAACCCCATGCTTGACAGAAGGTGGTATAACACCGTAAACTAATTCATAACCCAAAAGCGATCGCCCCCCAGTCTCGCAAACAAAAGGGCGATCGCCAAAATACCCCAAAAAATGGGAGACAGATATTATGGTATCAAGTCCAGCACAGGGATCGCAAATTGCAGGCAAAGAGCGATCGATCATAAGACCTCGCGGTATGCGGGAAACTCAGTCACTCTAGTGCTGGTCGGTGTGCGACACGAGTGGTTTTAACCACCGTGGTCTTTGTGTTAAAATTAAATTGTAAGTAGGAATAACTATCTACGTGTTGAAGCATCCTA
>NZ_JBHFNP010000351.1:0-16369 GCF_041929235.1 Microseira sp. BLCC-F43 | reverse complement strand
CTAACGAGCGGGTTTTGCTGTTAAACCTGTGGGGAGGGTTTAGATACTTACGTGTTTCGACAGAAGATGTGGGTGCGGGGCAAACGGAACTTCGCTGGTATGACCTGCGGGCATGGCAGATGAATTTATAGCTGGGGATTCTGCCATGATATATTCTCCTGTTTTTTTGTTTTTTGGACTGGAAACCAAAAAATCTAGCCACCCCGCAGGCAGCGCTTTCGCAGGGTGGCTAAGGAGAAATGTTAAAATTCTCATTTAGCCTCCAGGCTGGGTCACACAGTTTGGGGGTCAAGCTGTCCATTGCCGTTCCAGCGGCATTGGGCAGCGATACTAGATTTTTGGGTGGACAAGGGTTGCTGTCGTTGAACTCGAGCAACCTTAAACAGAGACGATAGCTCGATTGGGGACAACTGTCAAGATCCCCGTGGCGTTACGTTACCAAAATTTATTGAGTTTAGATTTTAGAGACTATACGGCGTTGAAAAAGCTTGCCGTTACATTTGATGTGATAATTGATGACTTAGTGGAAATTTTAGAAGATTGAGCGATCGCTTCTACCTTCAAATGCTGAGAAACCTGTGGAGGCTGTAGGTTAGTGGACATCAACCAGCAAAAAGAACAGTTTAGCTATGCCTATATCTATGCAGTTGCTTCAACCCCTGGCTATTCTTTCCAGATTGCAGCCAAACCACTAGATTTTGATGGCATTGATATCATTCTTGCTGGTGGTAGTGGGGGTGGAATCATTCGGTATCCCCGCCTTGAACTCCAGGTAAAATGCACCTCTCTCGATTTGGTTAGCAATGACATAATCAGATATCCTCTCCCATTAAAAAACTACAATGAATTGAGGGTAGAGAATGTTCAAACTCCCCGCATCTTGGCGATTGTAGTTGTACCTGATAACCCGGACAACTGGCTAACTCAATCTCGACAGGAACTTTGTCTGAGATATTGTGGCTACTGGGTTTCTTTACGAGGTCAACCTCCAACTCAGAATCAAACTAGCGTCACTATTTCCATACCCCAGCAGAATATCTTTAATGTAGAGGATCTTAAAACCCTAATGCAGCGAATCGAGGCAGGCGAAATCCTATGATAGTCACCGTGCGAGATCCTGAAATTTTGAAGTGCATAGATCCAGAAATTGTGCGTACCTATCTCCAACAACATCACTGGCAAGAAGTGCGACAGATTCAAGATAATGCTTCTATCTGGACTCGTCAGAATCAAATAGGAGAAGATCTGGAGATTCTGCTACCCTTAAAATCCGAATTTTTGGACTTTCCCCGTCGGATGGCTGAAGTTTTGCAAACTCTGGAAATTGCCGAACAGACTTCTCAACTAGAAATTCTCAGCAATCTTTTCACCTGCGCCCCAAATATATCTATCCAAGGCATCGTTACCAACTTGCAAGAATTCACCACAACTGGGAAAGTAACTCTTATGGGTGTTGTTGTGGGAAAGCTGCGGCGAATTCAGCTTGAACTAGCCGAACCTGTCTACGAACTGGCAGTCAAAGCTTATCAAGCTAGGATTCCTATTATCTGTCAAGGGGATTTGCTCAAACAAGGTCGCTCTTTTGTGCTGCAAAACCCCCATCACTTCACTTTGGATTTAGATGCATGGGTGGGGTGACGGAAAGAAACCGGGTTTCTATGAAAAATCGTCGCTTTGTAACTAGAGATATGCCTCCGGCACGCTTGCGCGAACGCAGAAAGAAACCCGGTTTCTCAGAACTGATCGCATTTAAGCTAAATAAAGAATTACTATATCCACAATGTCAGATCAATCGCAAACTCCAAAGGTTGTTGTTATCGGTGCAGGATGGGCAGGTTTGGGCGCCACCTACCACCTCGCTAAACAAGGCTACGATGTTACTCTACTAGAAGCAGGCCCCTATCCAGGCGGTTTAGTCGCCGGTTGGAAAACGGCGGGGGGACGTTCTGTAGAAGCTGGTATTCACGGCTTTTGGTATCCCTACAACAATATCTTTCAACTGGTGCGAGAATTAGGTTTGAGTCCTTTTACACCTTGGACTCGTTCTTCTCAGTATTCTCCCGCAGGTTTGGAAGTGGAATCGCCGATTTTTCAAGATTTGCCGCGACTGCCTTCGCCTCTGGGAACTTTTATTTATACCCAATTCAAGCGGTTACCATTAATCGATCGCCTTTCTGCTTTACCTTTACTCTACGCTGTGGTTGATTTTGATAATTCCGATGCAGCTTGGCGACGCTATGATGGCGTAACTGCCCGCGAATTATTCAAACAATTTGGCGTTTCTGCAAGACTTTACCGCGAGTCTTTTGAACCGATGTTGTTAGTCGGTTTATTTGCCCCAGGGGAACAATGTTCTGCCGCTGCTACTTTGGGAATGCTTTACTTTTTTATCCTGGCGCATCAACCTGATTTTGATGTGGTTTGGTGTCGCGGAACTGTAGGCGAAAAAATCTTTCGTCCTTGGGTAGAACAAATTGAAAAAGCCGGGGGTAAGGTGGCAACAAATCGCCGCGTCAGCGATTTAATTGTTGATAACAATCGCGTCACTGGCGTTGTCTGCGGGGATGAAACTTTCGACGCCGATGCGGTGATTTTTGCGGTTGGCGTGACTGGGATGCAGAAAATTATCTCCGGCAGTCCTAGCTTGCAAAAACGCCAGGAATTTCGCGACGTAATGAATTTGGGCGCGGTTGATGTTTTGGCTACCCGGTTGTGGTTTGACCGCAAAATAGATATTCCTTTGCCTTCTAATGCTTGTTTTGGGTTTAATCCCACTACAGGATGGACGTTTTTCGATCTGAATGCGCTGCACGATGAATTTCGCGATGAACCGGGTACGGTTATCGAAGCGGATTTCTATCACGCAAATCAATTTTTGCCTTTAAGCGATGCAGAAATTGTGCCGATTGTGCAGCGGGATTTAGCCACCTGCGTTCCGGCTTTTGCCAAAGCAAAAGTTATCGATAGCAGCGTGATTCGATTGCCTCGTGCGGTGACCCATTTTGCACCGGGTAGCTATCAGTATATGCTGCCTGCGGTGACGAGTTTTGAAAATGCCTTTATGAGTGGGGATTGGATTATTAACCGTCACGGTTCTTGGTCGCAAGAAAAGGCTTATGTGACTGGGTTAGAAGCAGCGAATTTAGTTATCGATCGCTTGCAGCAGGGAAGTAAAGCAGAAATTATCCCTGTGGAGGCGGATGAATTGCACATTCAGATGGCGCGATCGCTTAACCAATCGGTACGCAATAGTCTGAAACCTTTGTTACCAAATTTCTGGTTGCCTTGAGCGGTAGGGGCGCGCATCTGTGCGCCTCTTCTGACTACTGGGGAACCATCCCACCCCTGCCTCATCCCCAATACCCGCGGCGCCCAAGCGCCTACTACGAACGGGCGCGAGCGCCTGATTTTAATATTAATTATCATATATTAAATATCTGACACAAAAAATATTGACTTTTAATAAGATTTCTTCGTTTTTTAGCAAATTTCTGTGAATAATCTGGTCATAAGAGCCGGAGATTCAATCAGGACTTACGCACTACGAGCTTAGAAACCCGGTTTCTTTGCCTCTGGTTCGCTGCCAACAGCCTGATTCTGGTTTTACATCGGGTACTGACGCTTGCCAGAATTGATGCATCTGTTATATGATTTAAATCACAGGGAGAAATTGATTTGAGTCACAGGCTTCAGCCGCCTCAGCTCACAAAATCGACCGGAAGCGATCGCACTCAACCAGAGATAGCGATCGCAAATTGCCAGCGAGTTGGATCGCAACTAGGGCCGGGATTTTCCTGGATATTTAACATGATTGGACTTCTTGTGAAGATACCTGGAACGGGTGAAACTCTAGTAAAAATACGTTGTTTAGCTAGAAATAAACACCTATACTTTATCCTCTCCAGAAGTTCACTCCCTAGTTTTCCCATTTATTGATGGATTTAAAACGCCAGAACTATGTTGTTAACTAGCCAAAGAGAATCCTTGGAACAATCTTCTCCCTACAAAGCCGACATTGAGCAAATTCCTGGAGGCTATAAAGGCTGGTCGATCACTACAAAACTGATTAACGGCAAACTATGGTTGCGCTGGCAACACCCAAAAGAAAACTTGCCTCGCTACGGCTGTCTCGTCGGCGAAAACGGTTTGAATGCAACCATCGACCACGTCAGAATGATGATTGACCTGATGATTAAGTTAGAGTCAGAAGTCCAAAAACAAAAACATCTCCAACAATGGTAGAAAAGCAACAAGATCGCTGCTATCTTGAGCCACTGGCAATTCTAAAATAAGGTATCTATCGGGATAGCAATTATGCTGAGTTCTACGCTGGAACTATTGGAAACAGCCCGCCGCAATGTCTACGCCATCGGCGCGTTTAATGTCTATAACTTAGAAGGGGTAAAGGCAGTTATAGGGGCGGCAGAGGCGCACCAAAGTCCAGCCATGTTGCAACTTCACCCCAGTTCGCTCAAGTCTGGCGGATCTCCTCTGGTCGCGCTTTGTTTGGAAGCAGCGCGCGCCGCCACAGTACCTATATCAGTTCACTTAGATCACAGTACTGACGCTGCGGCAATCAAAACGGCTCTGCAAGCGGGGATGAATTCGATTATGGCAGATGGTTCTCATTTACCTTATAGTGAGAACTTAGCATTTACAAAAGAAATGACCGAGTTAGCCCATACTTATGGGGCAGCAGTTGAAGCAGAAATTGGCAGAATTAGCGGCACAGAAGATGGTTTAAGCATCGCCGAAAAAGAAGCAAAAATGACCGATCCTGTTCAAGCGGTTGAATTTGTAGCGGCAACACGGGTGGATGCTTTAGCCGTTACAATTGGTAACGTGCATGGGGAATATCGCAGCGAACCCAGATTAGATTTTGACCGACTGGCAAAAATTCGCAAGTTGATTAGCATTCCGTTAGTATTACACGGCGCTTCCGGTTTACCTGCGTCGATGATTAGTAAATCGATACAATTGGGCGTATCCAAGTTTAACGTCAATACTGAAGTACGTCAGGCTTATTTGCGGTCTTTAAAAGAACAGTTGGGTTCGCCTAAAACTCCCGATTTACTCGATTTAACTCAAGAAGCAATTGCATCGATGCAAGCGGTAGTTGCAGAAAAGTTGCAACTATTCGGATCGGTAGGCAAAGCGCACCTGCATCAATCTCCCTACGCCCAGATGCTAGCGCGACTAATTGCAAATTGATGAAGATTGCAGATTGCAGATTTAAGATTGCAGATTTAAGAAGAAAATAACGCTTTAAATCTGCCATCTAAAATTTCAAATCTGAAATCAAATCTATCTGCAATCTTCAATCTCAAATCTGAAATTAACTACAGTCTTTCTAGAACGGCTTCAGCTTTGCTGATTTCAAATGTTTTAGGTGGATCGATTTGTAGGGATTTGACGACACCATCTTCAACTATCATGGCATAGCGTTGCGATCGCACGCCCAAACCCTTGCCGCGCAAGTCTAATTCTAACCCCAGAGCCTTGGTAAATTCACCGTCACCGTCGGCAAGCATCATTATTTTATCGCCGACATTCTGATTTTTTCCCCAAGCATCCATGACAAAAACATCATTAACGGCAATACAGGCGATCGTATTGACACCTCTAGCTTTAATTTCATCGGCATAGGTAATAAAACCCGGCAAATGCTGTTCGGAACATGTGGGCGTAAATGCACCAGGGACTGCAAACAAGACCACTTTTTTCCCTTTGAATAGTTCGTCGGTGGATATTGTTTGACGCCCCTCACTCGTCATCGTTAACAAATTAACCGATGGAATTTTATCGCCGACTTGAATAGTCATATTCTCTCCCTCTTGACGCGAGCAGTCTCTCCATATTGTCTCACTCAAGTTGACGCGGCGAGTCAGCAACTTCAATAAGTTGATAAAGTAGACATGGCTCTAGAGGAGATAGGACTGTGAGCAATCTGGGTAAAAAAAGATTAGAAGCTGCCTTAGCAATTGCCGGTTACGCAGTTGGTAGCGGTACCGCCTCCGCTGCACCAACTCCCGGTATAGAAGTTCCCAAACACTTAGTTTTAACCGCTTCTGATGTGCTAATGTATACCACTATCTGGAAAATCTATTTTGAGGAAGATTTAACCAGAAAGGCGCTTTTAGAAATGCTGGCAGAGATAGGTTTAGTCACAGTTGCGGCAACGGGAACGGCTTATATTGTTTCTAAAGCAAGCACAGCAATATTGTGTGAAATTACAGATTGGTTTGGACCAATGGGATGGGGAGTTTCAGCTGCAATCGCCGCTTCCCTCACGGGTATATTTGGCGCTGCATGGGCGCTATATTGCGATGATCTTTACGCTCAAAAACAACCATCTCCAGCTTAATTCTAGTTCCCAGGCTCCTGCCTGGGAACGTTAAAACGAGGCTCTGCCTCATATCGTGTCCGCTTGAATACCGATAGTTAGGACTGAGGCGGTGACAAGGGAGAGCGGTGATGCTCTGAGTTTTAATTATGGGTGATTTGCCTGACAAAATATCATTTGATCAAAAAGCGTTAGGGTTAGAAAATTTTGGCTATGAGCAAATAGTTTTGTGAAAAAAAACAGCCTGGGGAAAGCCACCAGACTGCATAAATCGACCGCTTGATATCGCTTCCTTTTACTCAGATCTTGCACCTGCTCATTAACCCGCGAGATAATAAATTCACGGGCTTTTAGGTAAAGTCCTCCTAAGAAACTTCCAGGGGAGCAGAGTAGCTCCAGGAGCAGGGGAGAAAGAGTTTCTTCGATCGCTAACGGGCGCGAGCGCCTCCGTGAACCGCTCTCAAGAGGATTAAGCTGCTACGCACCTAATTTGAGAGTCAAATTTTCCCTTCTTCTTGTGGGGTGGGCATCTTGCCCGCCTCTTTATTGGATTTAAATGCGTAGCAGCTTAAACACTTCTTCAAACGGAATTTCAGTCCATTTTAATGGACTTGATCTGTTAGTCCGGAAATTTATTTCCCCACGGGTCGGTGGAAAGGTGCAAGATGTGAGTTTAGGTACTCATAGTCAAGGCTAACGCTCTGACGCGGAGAACTTTTACCGTGACTGCATAAACGGAATTGATATGAGATATACCGCGGACGCTGCAAATTGAGTAGCACCAGCTAACACAAGTTGCTGATTTTCTGCCGCTTGTGCTTCAGCATCGGCAACCATGTCTCTCAATTGTTCTGCGGCGGCTGCAAATTGAGTAGCACCAGCTAAGCTGCTACGCATTTAAATCCAATAAAGAGGCGGGCAAGATGCCCACCCCACAAGAAGAAGGGAAAATTTGACTCTCAAATTAGGTGCGTAGCAGCTTAACACAAGTTGCTGATTTTCTGCCGTTTATGCTTCAGCATCAGCAACCATTCGTGTCAATTGTTGTAGAGTTTTGGGTAAATAACTCTTTGTCTCGATTTGCTCCGGATCGACATGGTAATTTAATACACTTTCTTCAATCAGAGATGTAATTTCAACTGGGGTCTTGTCTGGGTGATAAAGGACAAGCATAATGCCCGTTAGTGTATTGACAGAGACATCGTTTATTTCCGCCTTCTCTAGAAGAGATCGCTCCAGGTATGTTTTTAAAGACTGGGAGCTGTAAAGTCGATCAATTTGATATATCGCTCTGCCTTTGACGGCAGTATATATGGCTTGTATCATCAGAATTTCTCCTTGTTAGTAGTGACCCTGAAAAACTGCCCTGAAGTAAATTGATACGCCTTTATAGTTAGTGCGGGTTTGTTAGTAACCCAAGTTGCTAGTTATAAACAAGGGCGTTGCTAATTGCTAATATAGGATTTTTACCCAGATTAGCCATTAGCCATTAGCTGCTATGCATGAGATAACTAGCAACTTGCGTTAGTATCTCTGTTTTGGCTAGGGAGTTTCGCCTGCTAAGCTAGTTTTAGTTTGCCAGTTTGCGCTCTTGTAACTCGGTTTCATCAAGGCGTCGAAGGCATACCAAGTCAAGAGATACCAAGGTAACTCCTCGATTTGAAACCCTTTATCGAACCACTGTCGGATGGTAAGCACGCCCAATCCCAGCATTAGTAGCAACCGCAGATCTGTAGCGCTGCATGGGGAGGATATCAAAGCTACTTTTGATCTGTCTTGCGTAGCATGGGTAGGGACAGCTTTGCCATTAAATTGTGCCTGCTTGTCCTCAACTAGCTCAGTCATTGTTTTTGCCATTGCCTCGAATTGCGCTTGCTTTTCGGCAACTAGCTCGGCAATTACCTCAGCCATTAGATTCTCTATTACCTGTCCAGCTTCTGCAACCGCTTCTTTACACCTTTCGGAAAGCGCTATTTCCTGTTGGCTAGTTTCTGTCTCTAAAGGTTGATTCGCCGCTTCTGCAAACGCAAGAACCCTTTTTGTAAAGATTTGCGCTGCAAATTCCTCAAAGATTCCAGAGAATCCCTGTTTTCCGTCTAATTTGGGATCCATTTTTTAACTTCCCTCTTAAGACGTAGACTGTATGAGCATAATTCAATCCAATTACCAGCGCAATCAATCTAAAGATAGAAGCAAATATTGTAGCGATCGCCACATTGGTTTGTTACAAATCAAAAAATTGTAGCGTTTGTAACCTTATTCTATCCACGCGATCGCTAACTCTATACTTTTCCTGTCGAGCCACCCCAAAATAGCTTTGTGCAAGAAAAAAACAGCCTGGGTAACGCACCAGGCTGCTGGGGTTGTACTTTTACGATACAAATGTACTATAAAAATGGCAAAATGTGAAAGCAGACACAATTTTTGATTTACCGCCAGGGCGATCGCTGCAAAAGATTTGGCATACTTGACAAATTGAGATCGTCATCGGTGCATTTTCTGGAGAACTTGATATGCAACAGCCAACATCAGTCTCTAAGCACAAGCATATTGTTTTAACTTCCCACCCTGGCAGATCCGGGGCGAAACCGATACCGATTCGTTGGGGCGAGATCGACCCGCTGCAACGGGGGCCGATAATAGGGACATTGGGAAACGCTGCCCATCGCAACGCGATTGGCACCCATTCAGGTTCCTATGCAGTGTATCGGGCGCTAGCGATCGCCTCTGGAAGCCTTCAAAGCGATCATCGGGCAGATTTGACCAATACCGCCCCCGTTGTCCAAATTGGGCCATATCCAAGTTGGTTCGATCCGCAAAAAATTGTTTCCCTCGATCCGTTTGGGGCGATGGTAGAAGAAGCATACGCCGAGTATTACGAACAAGGATACGATATTCGCCCCACGATCGCGATTACCAAAGCGCACATTACCATGCCCGAACTGCAAGATTGCATTGCCAAAGGGCGCTTGCAAGTTGACGGGGAGATCTTAAAAAGTAACGGTAGCTTGGTGGTAACAAAAGCTGCAATAGATCCAGTTTGGTACTTACCCGGAATTGCCCAGCGACTGGGCGTAAAAGAAAGCGATTTGCGCCGCATTCTATTTCAGCAAACGGGGGGAATGTTCCCCGAACTGGTAACGCGCCCGGATTTGCACGCTTTCTTACCCCCCATCGGTGGAACTACGGTTTATATCATTGGGGATGTAGCAGCTATTACAGACACCACCAAACCGCTAGCCGTGCGAGTCCACGATGAGTGCAACGGTTCAGATGTGTTTGGGTCGGATATTTGCACCTGTCGTCCTTATTTAGTGCATGGAATTGAAGTTTGCATCCAGACTGCACAAGCAGGGGGTGCGGGTGTAATCGTATACTTGCGAAAAGAAGGAAGGGCATTAGGGGAAGTCACCAAATTTTTGGTTTACAATGCCCGCAAGCGCCAGGAAGGAGGCGATCGCGCCGATGCCTACTTCACCCGCACCGAATGCGTCGCCGGGGTGCAAGATATGCGCTTCCAAGAATTAATGCCAGATATACTGCACTGGTTGGGAATTACTCGCATCGATCGCTTAGTGTCGATGAGCGATATGAAGTATAACGCGATCGTCAATTCTGGAATTGAAGTCATCGAACGCATTCCCATTCCAGAAGATTGGATTCCCGCCGATGCACAGGTAGAAATTGCTGCCAAGAAAGCGGCAGGTTATTACACGCCTGAAAAAGTGCCAGATGCTGCAATGTTGGCAGAAATTAAAGGTAGAAATTTGACAGATTAGCATCTGAATCATTAGTAGGGTCACAGCAAGAGAGGAAGTTTGTGCTGGCGACAAAGCTTATTGATGCCGTGCCCCTACAATAACTTGGTTGAACCCTAACGTTTGTTTCTAACCAAGCGCCTTCGCAATTTCAGCGCCTAAACTCGCCAGCGTTCTTTCCCTGACAAAATCAGCCGCCGATCGTGCAGATTCGGCAAGAATAGTATCTGTATTTGGCGTCAGTTTCAATGCTCCCCCCAAATAACCTAAAGCCTTGCAATAGGAATCAGATAGGTTAGTTGCTGCCAATCGTTTCACCACCTGATGATCGCCCCGATGGAAAGCACTCATCGCTTCTCTGTGTAAATCGGTTTCAGGTTCGCCCAGCGCTGACAAAATCGCTTCAACAGCTTTATTTACCCGCTCTGAGTTAAGTTCGGTATTAATTGTTGCAGTCATAATTTTGCTCCTATTTGAACTTACACTTGTGGTCGCGATCGATCTGCGGCTGATATGTGATTTCCCAATGGTCATTGAGGTGCTTCACGATCATCCGACTAATCACTTGAATCATCGATCCGCCATCCACAATCCTTGCTACTTTTAGCAGCACATAATTGTAAGCGGACAAGCCAATTGTGTTGTAGGTACGCTTGTAACCGGGGTCTGTGGGAATTGGCTCAATAGGATCGATAGGAGAAACACCAAACCCAGGTCTACCCTGCTGGTATCGTGGCAAGTCTTCTTCTGGGCCATCGCGCAGAGTCTTAAAATACTCTTCTTCGCTCATGCCGCGATACTGTGCATCAAGGATACCGGCCTTGGCGTAAAACTCTCCGTCGCGGTGGAAAAACCCGTGCAAACATTGCTTAACAATGGTTGACTTGTTCCATCCCAGCTCATCGCAAGCCAGCATGAGTTTTTCCCAGGTAGGGTCGTCTGCAAATATATAGTTGATCCGGATCTCGCGAATCATGAAAAGTCATCGTTTACTAATAATAGAAATTTTATCACATGATTAGAACTTTTATGCTATAGTATGTCATCAATAAATATAAGTGCGTCCCCGCCCTGTGTTCGCTGCACTAGGCGGAGACTTCCACCCCGATAGAGTTGTCCTATAGGAGGGCAGAATTATCATGACAAATTTTGGGATCTGGTGGGGAACGACAGTAAGTTTCCCGCCGCAATTCGTTTACGCGCAAACTCAGGGCTTCGTGCCTGGGTTTGGCGACACTTTACCCTCGGTCATTCCGTATGCGGACACCCTACCAGCCCCGACAGGGGATTACGAGCTTGTGAGGGTAATGGTTTTTGGTTCCCACTACGGCGTTAACTACACCATTCGTTGGCTTTACAAGCTCAATTTCGCTCAGATCAGCGAATGGAGTTTCCTCATGCCTGCTCCGAATGGGGAAGTCATGAGCATTCTGACCAAGCGAATCCCGCTCAATCGCACTATCTGATTGGTCTTGGTTAAAACCTGGTAACGACTTTGTAGCAACGCTGGCGATAGTCTCAGAAAGTATCGACTGGTGGCGATATGCCAAGAGCTAGCCGCGCGAAGACACAAACCGCCCCAGGGGTGGGGCGGCTTTTTTTATTGGGCTGGTGAGCGTTCGCGCAGCCTGCCTAAAGGCGTATCGCTATTCGTTACCGTCTTCTCTTACCAGCTGGTTGAAAAGCTCCTCTGGAGTTATTCGCAGTCGGTTGGCTTCTACAATTAACCGCTGCTCGTCTTCGTGCCACGATCGCAAAACATGGTCTGTCATCGCTTGTTGCCCATTGCCTCCTATCGAACGATTTTTGAGCTTGCAGCCTACTTTGAACTTGGCGTAGTCCAAGGTTGATAGAGGTGCAGTCTGAATTCTGGTGTTTGGAAAGTTGGGCAAGTTGATTTTGGTGTAATCCAGGGAGGAGTTTTTGAAACTTACTGGTTCATTCATGGTTTAATAGTAGGTTATAGGTGGTTTATTGGTGAATTACCTGCTAGGATACCAAAAAGCGATCGCACCACGCCTGGACAGCTAAATGCGATCGCCACCTACAAGAGATAAATCAAGAGGTACATTAATGATGACAAACTTTGGCATCGCGTGGGGAACGGTACTAAGTTCCCCGCCGCAATTCGTTTACGCGCACACTCAGGGCTTTGTACCTGGAGAAGGCGATACTTTGCCGTCGGTGATTCCTGGTGTGGACAAACAGCCAGTTCCCTCTGATGGCTATGAAGTTGTCAGGGTAATGGTTTTCGGTTCGCACTACGGGGTTACCTACACGATTCGTTGGCTTTACAAGCTCCAGTTCGCCTTTGTCAGCGATTGGAGTTTTCTTATGCCTGCTCCCAATGGGGAAGTCATGAGCATCGTCACCAAGCGAATTCCGCTCCATCGCACTACGTAAGAGACTGACCAAAATCTGGAAAGCATCACAGTGTAATGGTTCTAAACGGAGGTTGCCCCCTGGGGGCAACCTCTGTTTAGCTAAGCCTATGGTTGCTCAAAGCAAGACTCATAGCACAAGCACGTCAATCCATTGACGCTTACCCCAAAAATCGTTACATTAATTTACATAAGTTAACAGATAGCAGAGAGCAAACTATGTACACCAGTAACAACGAAGGTCTTCTCAACAACTACGCTGCTGAACCCGCTATGTATTATGCTGAATACCCCTCAACCGAACAGCAGCAACGCTATGCTTTTCAAGGTGCTGCCGCGATTCTCCTCGTTTCGTTGTTGGTTTTGACTGCATTCGGCGTCAGCTAGGAATATAAGAGTTTTCACCAGAGTTAACAACGTCACTCATTGAATTTCTCCCTATTGTTTGAACCCCAGCCTGCAAGCTGGGGCTTTTTCTGTTTGATGTAGGATTAAAGACACAGAAGCGCATCTAGTTAATATGTCATCTTGACACTCCCCGCACTAAAGTGACGGGGATTCTGCGGACAAAGTAAACTGAGGTAGCGCCCACAGTCTAACTCTCGCTACGGTCGCCAAAGACCGTCTACCCAGTCGGCTTAGATCGATGCCTAGCTTTCTGGCTACTTTGCTCATTATGTTTGCAGCACCGTTCAAGTCTGCATTAACAAGTGAGCCATTTTTGCTTTTGTACAATCCGCGCTTTGTTCTTCTACCAGACGCTTTCCACCCATCCGGTTTTTCGCCGTATTTGGGTAGGGAGTCACCATCTAAGTAGCTCGCTTTGCTCGTGTAAGACTCTTCAGTCATCACGAGCTTAATGCCATGCAAATTGCACAGTTGCTCAATTCTATCTTTGAGTTTTCCTAATGGGATCTGAACAAATTTTTGATTGTTCAGCTTACCCATGTCACAAGAACACTTAAAGCCTTCGTTCCAGCCTAATACAATTGTTTCGATACCGTACTTGAGGCAGTGATTAACGATTATCCTGGCAGCTTTGTTTATGCCATCTCTCATCCTGTGATTGCGTTTGCGGGTCACACGATCAAGCCATGCATCCCAGTATCCTTGAGGCTTGCCTTCTTTTCGGGTTGCCACTTGTTTGTTCCAATACTGATTAAATGCTTTCATTGCACGAGCATCAATCAGAAAGGAATTTCCTAATGTGTCAACACAGGCTGCAAGATTATCAGCCGTCCCAAGGTCAATCGACAACGCCTGATTGTCAAGCCCCAAAAAGGTTTCTTGGCTTTTCACTTCGTAAGATGCTTCCAGGTAAAATGCACCATTTTTAGGCATAATTGTCCATTCTTTGACGACCGCTAAATCTAGGTTTGTTGGTACTGGAAGCTTAAAGCTGTCGAGACCAAACCATCGTTTTACTGTTAAACCAAGAGAAAACTGAAGCTGACCATCAACTACTTTTGGTTTCTGTCCCCCAGAATTGGGGTAGGCTATTTTAAACAACTTCGTTCCTTTGAGGTAACTTGGTGGTTTCGGTTTGTCAGGCAATTGCCCTTTAAACCAAAGTTCACGCAGTTCCTTGTAAGATTTAAACGCTTCTGCAACACTCAACAAAGTTTGTTGTGCTGGCCTTGAAGGCATTGACTGAGCAATTTTGCTTTTGCTCACTGTTGGCTCATACACTAAGTCAAACTTTCCCGTTATAAGTTTGCCCATCTTAAAGAAAGTTTGTCGGGCAAAATACACGCCATTGTTGTACAACTTTCCGGACTGTTCGCACAAGTACTGAAGTATTGCTTTTGTTTCTCTATCAGGATGCAACAGCATTTGCTGTACACCCATTTGTTTTTTGGTTTTAGCCATTCCGACCTTTTTGGACGTTGTTGCTTGCTTTATTGTAGTCTACAATAAGAACAACAGTCAATCCGGAATGTTAATGCGAAAAAATTCATACGAGTCCAGGCACTACAATCACGCTATTGGTTTATGCGTGGTTCATTTAGTCTGGATACCAAAACGGCGCAAAAAAGTACTTGTGGGGAAGATTCGAGATAGAATTTACGAAATATTTTCTGAAGATATTCCACTGAAAAGGGCTGGCACATTAGAGCGCTAGAGGTTGCCTCCGACCATATTCATCTTTTTGTTGAGATTCATCCAACAGATGCTATCTTTCAAGTGGCAAAAGCTTTCAAGGGACGGTCGGCTAACTATCTTAGAAAAGAGTTTCCGGAACTCCAAAAGCTTCCTTCTTTGTGGACTAACAGTTACTTCTTTTCAACGGCAGGTAACGTCAGGGCCGAAACAATTCAAAGGTATATTAATGACCCACATCACGGCTGAATATTGGAGGCGGTTAAAACCGCTTCCGTGCGTTCCTCTCCGGTCTAAAGACACGGAGTTTCCCGCATCGGAGGTGTTCTTATGACAAATTAGTTAAAGTATTTATGGCAAACCTTTCCCCGCACGTCGCTGCCTGCGAACAACTGCTGGAAGCGCTTGAACCCAAGCCAGAAATAGTCGTTGAAACCATCGACACACCAGAGCGCCTTGAAGAACTCTGGCGAATCTTAAGCGTTGCTTACGGAAATTGCAGTTTAACCACAGTGTTACGAACCAGGGGGTTTTAGTGCATCCAAAAGAGTTCGTTGCAAAATGGCTCCTGACTCGCCAAGAGCTTGCCCAAGTGAACTACCTACACTGCCCTAACGGGCGCGACGTTTCGGGGGGAAGCTTCCCCCCGAAAGCTCGCTTGTCAGTGTAGGCTTCTGGGACGCATTAACGTTTCCAGAATTTCCTTCGAGGTACTGTTAGTAGTAGAATCAACCACTACAGGATTCCCTTTACGGCGTTTTATCGTGGGGAAAAGTCCCAACCCCACGCGCTTTATGTTGATAGATGCATTCACATCGCGGTCAACATAAAGTGATTCTTTTTTGTCCCAATATTCGCGTATACCGCAGTCGGTAAAAACAAATTCATCGCGATATGCAAGCAGTTGCGAAGTATACGCGGGATTGACAGCAATCGTCCTAGCCCCAGCTTTTGAAGCTATGTATTCTAGGATAGAGAAAAACTGTCCAAACCCAGCATCATTCCAAGATTTATTCAACCTGGTTTTGGCTGATTGACCGTTGGGTAAATATTTGCCATTATCATCCTGTTTTGCCTTATTTCGTTTTGACAAAGATTTGAGATTTAAGTCTTCATGTACAAAGACTTTTTTGCCAGTTCGCACCAATGCATGAGCCGTTTTAAATGCGTGGTCGCGCCGGGAACGGGCAATGCCCTGATGAACCCTTGCTTCCCGTTTTGCCAACTTGCGGCGTGCCCTACTACCTTTCTTTTTGGCGGCTTTGCGCTTGGAGATGCGCGCCAAACGTTCTTCCTACTTTCTGAAGTATTTTAATGCTGGCAGCTTCTCGTTTTCCGAGGTTGCCAGATAATCTTCCTCATGAAGGACAGCATCCAATCCCAATGTGTTATTCCAGCTTGGAATTATTTCATCAAGATTAAAAGCGGGTACGCTGGAATCTTCCAAGCAGATGGTGATATACCATCCGTCTGCCTTGCTTGTTAGCAAAACATTTTTAAGTTTAAATCCAGAAATTATTGCGCGATGCAATCGCACCTTTACCCATCCTTTTAGTTTTGAGATGGATATAAATAACCAATTTTTCTCTATGCGCTCAACGGTTACAGCTTGTCCCTCTATCTTTAAACTGCGGTAACGTGCGGCATTCTTGTCGGGTAAGAGAGGATACGTCACCGTACCTCTCTCCCCTCAGAACCGGACGTGACAGTTCCCCATCATCCGGCTCAAGCTCCCTTGTACACAGGTTGCTTCCCACTATGCAGGTGTCTGTGGCATTCTTTGTGGA